>JAQUMG010000020.1 GCA_028718265.1 Candidatus Omnitrophota bacterium | reverse complement strand
CCATTTTATGCTTTTGTCTGGCCAACGCGAAAGCACCTTTGATTGAAAAGGCACAAATTTACCTGCAGAGTCAACCAAGACTAAATTATCCAAAGATAATAGTTCGCCGCGTGGAAAAGGCACCCCCCCTGAAAAAGGAATTTCGCAGCTGACAAGTGACTCCGAGCTTTTTAATATTAACGGAATCTCAATAAAGTTTGTATTCCCTTCTGAGTTTTCCTTAAGCCAAGTCGCTTTCGGAAACTCAAAATAGTCTCCTGTCGCATACACTTTTTCGTTTTGCGCCGGTAGGAATGCAGTGTCAAATATGCTTTTTTTGGGCTCTTTTGGATTCCCCTCAGGCAAAAGCATTATGTTATCAAAATAATAAGTTCTCTCTTGCTTGTTATCCCAAGTAAAAAAATTCAATTGGCTAATGTTCGCTAGATTTATTTCAGCCCCGATCCTAGAAAGTTCAACATCAAATTTATTGTCAGCCTGGGGCCTCAGGCTCAGATCAATCTTAGTCTTCTTACCTTTATTGTCTTTTACCTGCAGAATAAGCCTACTCGAACCATTATCTGGATTAAATATATTGAAATGCAAAGTTTCGTAGTTTGACCAGTCTGTTACTGTTTTATCTTTTTTAAAATATTCTTCAATTTTTACTGCGGAAGCCTCTTTGGAAGGGTGGAAATTCACTTTAAACGATTTATTGCCGGATACCGCATGTTCGGCCGACTGTTCTGCTTTTGAATTCACGAATGTCCATCTCGTAATCTCGTTATTATCGTCAAAATCAGCAATAATCAGCGGCAGCAACTTCCTTGGCGCGTTATTTTCTGTCTGAAGATCTCTATTCCATTTCTCGCTCAGCTTGTGAAACGCGTTCTTTGCATACTTATAGCTATTACGGACAAACAGGGAACCTGCTATTGTAAATACGGCACCCGCAAAAAAAACTATTACCAGTAAAATAATAAAAGTTTTTCTGTTCATTTTCCTATTTTCTCCAGGTAAAGCTTCTCATAAAGAGCTTGAGTTTCTGTTACTGCATTATCGATACTAAACTCGTTGTAGACTTTTCTCTTCGCGTTCTCTTTTATGTAGCTCGACAAGGAACCATCCGCTAAGAGCTTACTGATGGCTTCTTTTAGTGCAGGGTAATTCTTAGGCTCAACCAATATACCTGTTTCCTCATGAGTAATCATTTCGGGAAGTCCGCCTACTTCGGAAGCAACCACAGGAACTCCGGCAGCCATTGCCTCCAATGCGACTATCGGCAAACCTTCTCTTAGGGACGGCACAATCAGAGCATTTACAATACCTAAAATACCCTGTACATCCGTTCTTAAACCGGTAAATAATACTCTGTTTTCCAAGCCCAAACTTCGGCTAAGGCTCTTTAGCTCGCCTTCAAGGTAGCCTGCCCCCACTATCAAACCTTTTACCTTGCGTTCCCGTATAAGCTCTTTAAGCGCAAGAAGAAAATAGCGGTGCCCTTTTTGGGGCACCAGCCTGCCGACTACCGCTAAAACATCTTCGCCTTCGTTTATGCCGAATTCTTTTTTTAACTGCAATATAGAGGAATGACTACTATTTTTTTTATCAACATTTATTCCGTTGTATATCACTTTTATCTTTGCCGGATCTAGGCCTACCCTGTTGACATAAAAACTTTTCACGTTTTTAGACACGACAATAATTCTGTCGGTCCAACCAGCCAGCCATTTATCAAAGAAGAAGTAAAGTTTGCCCTTCCATACATCCTCATTGTGTTCTGTCGCAATAATAACTTTGACGCCCGCTTTCTTCGCAGCAATCCTGCCCCAAAAATTAGGCCCCCAGAGGTGCGTATGAACTACATCTATATTATTCTTTTTAACAATTTCGGCAATACGCTTAATAATGGACGGCTCTATCCTATGCTTCTTATTCAGGGCCATGACATTAATCCCTGCCTCCTCCAACTCGCCCGCAAAAGGCCCTTTGTCATAAAGACAGCAAACCATTGGTTTGAACCTGCTCCGGTCTAACCCCTTTGCCAGGTCAATGACGACTCGTTCCGCGCCGCCCTGTCCGAGATTTAATATTACATATAGCACGTTAACCATTACCGCATCCCATCAGAACGTCGTTTTGCTCAAAAATATTAATTAACTCTTCTATATTTTTTTCGATATTAAATTTCTCTCTGATAATTGGCCTTCCGTTCTGGCTCAACACAGCTCTTAGTTTGATATCAGACCATACGGTTTCCATCGCCTTGCTAAGCGCATAAATGTCCCGCTCGGGCACTAATATGCCGGACCGGTTATCCATCACTGCTTCAGGGATACCAGAAAGATCTGTTGCTATTATCGGAATGCCCATCGCCATTGCCTCTAAAATTACATTAGGGATTCCGTCCCGATCCCCATCTTTTGCTACAACGCTCGGCTGAATCAATACCGTCGCTCTACAGTAAAGCTGCTTAATCTCTTCCTGCGTCATGGCTCCGGCAAGCTTTACGTGGTTATTTAACCGCTCATCATGAACTAACATCCTCAGTTTTGCCTCGAGAGGGCCATCTCCGACTATCGTGCATTCAAAGGGTACTCCCTTGTTACGTAACATAGCGCATGCTTCTATAAGATATTCAAAGCCCTTTGTTTCTACCAGCCGGCCTATAGAAAGAATATGCAGCATATTATCTTCATTCTGTTTTTCAATCGCAGAAAATTTATCAATATCTATTCCATGATAATTGCGATATATCTTTTCCTTATCTCCATTCTGATAGATATCGTGTAAAAACTGCCTGTTATATTCTGTACAAGTAACTGTAAACTTTGCTTTTTCTATTTTTTCCCCTAATCCGGCACTATCTACAAATATATCCCACGCATGCGCTGTAAAACTAAATGGGATACCCGCCAGTTTGGACAAAATTAGAGCCGCGGTGGTCGGCATGGTCGCCCAGTGGCTATGAATATGCGTAATTCCGTCCCTTTTAATCATATCCGCAAGCGAAAGACATTCCAGCCATACATATAATGCCTTTGCTAATCCCACCGGATTAGACGTATATGTGCTTACGACATACGAAAGTGTCTTAAGCGCTCTGACGGGATAACAAAAACTAAATCGTAAGCCGCCAAAAGTAACGGCGCGCGCGTATAAAGTATGCCGCATAAGTTCCCTGGCCTCGGGATGAATTATCTTGTCCCTGCATGGCTTTAGCGAAACAATCTTGATGTTGACACCTCGCGATTGAAGCGCCCTGATTTCTCTTAAAATAAAAGTTTCAGAGGTAACGGGAAATTGGGACAATATATATGCTATTCTCGGCTGTGTTAATTTACGATAAAGAGTTTCTGTCTGCGCGACCATCTTTTCGACAGAAAAATGACTTTCGATTCGCTTCCGCCCTTTCTCCCCCATTTGTTGCCTCAAATCGTTGTTATTTAATAGCTGAATAATTCTATCGGCTAAAACTGACGCATTTCGAGGCTCTACGATAAATCCGGTTTCCCCGTCTATTACCAATTCTGCGCAGCCGCCTACATTGGACGCTACAACCGGCTTAGAGCATGCCATATACTCCAATATTACATTCGGACATCCTTCATAATGGCTTGAAAGAACGCATATATCCATTGCATTAATTAAATCCGGAATGTCCTTTCTTAGTCCTGTAAAAATGACGTTTTTACTTATCGCTAGACGCTCAACGCTAGATGCTAGACGCTCTTTTAAGGGCCCATCACCAACTGCCAAAAAATAAGCTTCGGGGAAAATTTGATGTACTTCCTTTGCTGTTTCAAAAAAAGTCATATAATCTTTCTGCGCCGAAAAACGGCCGATCATACCAATTACAGGAGAAGCAGTGGGAATGCCGAGTGATTTTTTTATTACAGCCATATACTTTAGATTTAAAAAACGTTTCAAATCAATGCCATTATGGATAGTCACTATCTTGTCTGTGGGAATATTTTTGTCTTTCACGAGATATGGCCTAATACTTTCTGCATTGATAACTATGCAATCGCTTACATGCGACAATATCCTATCTGCCAAACGATGGTACCACTTGTGCCAGGCATCAATGTTGCGCACAGATGAGATAATGACCGGCACTGCCGCCAATTTTCCCGCTAGGCGGCCGTAAAAATCGGACGTGTATAGGTAAGTATGCACAATATGCGGTTTTTCCAGACGAAATAGATTCCATAATCTAAACAATGTACCTGGGCTAAAAAAACCATGCAGCTTTATTTCTATTACCTGATAGCCTAAATTGCTAATCTCATCCTTAACCACATTACAAGTATCATCCAATGACACTATCTTAAACTCAAAAACCTGACGGTCAGCGTATTTTAAATACTCCACGATCTGGCGTTGTGTACCGCCAGAGCCTAAATGGCCAACGATGATAAATACTTTTGTCTTCATATAAAAAACCTTCTACTTAAGCAGTTTTTCTTACTAGCAGCGCGAGACTTGCTAAATTTGTATTACATTTTGTGGGCCAAGGCAGCCTCCCCAGTGGCAGAACCTTCACTTGTTGACATTCTGCTATTAGGCGTTCTGTTGCAAGAAATGGCCCTGGAATAACGGAATTATCCGACCATAATGGTTTTAAGTTAGGAAAATAGTCGTGAAGTAAGATTACGCCACCTTTTTCTAATAATCTCAAGGCAGCGGGGATTTCCTGATAGACAGTTCTCGCTTTATGGTCACCATCAAGGAATATGAAATCATATTTTTGTCTGCATTCAGCCATATATTTCAAAGAAGCACTTCTGATAAAAGTCACAAAATCTGAACACCTAAGCATGTCGACCATCTCAAATGGAGAATACGTCGTCCCACTCTTTAACCATGGCCTAGTAGACGAATTATTAACGTCGGCTATGTCTACGGAAAGCAACTTGATCGGCTTACTATTCAGCATTTTCTTATTGTTACGAATAGCCGCGGCGATGTGTACCGTGGATGTGCCAATATGTGTCCCTATTTCCAGGATAGCATGAGGATTTAAGTAGGTTATCAGATAAAATATTGCTCTCCCTTCGCCTGGATTTGCTCCTCCGGTTCCATCAGGAATATTAAATTTAGCAATCTCTTTCACGAATAAATTCCATTCTTTTTCTATCTCAGACGAATTAAATATCTTTTCCATATTAACTTCTTTATCGGCCAGAAGATGTGCAGTCTCGCATTCTGCGGCAGGTATATGGGAGAGCTGTTGTTTTTCCATATGTCTGCGTAGCGGTCTTTCTAAAAATCTTGGGATCAAATGTGAAACATATTTTTTTATCATGATTTGTTATGCCCCATTTGCGTAGATGCGTTTATAGCAGTTAACCTTACAGCTATACCAAGAAGCATCATAAAGTACGTATTAGTTGCTACCAAGTCGAGTCGGGTTCCGAAGATATTACCTACGGCTAGGGCAAAAAGTGAACCCATAAGCGCCATTCCAACCGTTTTGGATAAAGTGTCGCTGCTATCTTTATATAACCTCCGACCAAGCCAGAATCCCCTGAGAAGAATCCATAAAAAAACCATAATGCCGAAAATTCCTGTTTCAAGCATTAGATCATAGTACATATTATGAGAATCCATAAAAAGCAGATATTTCGACGCCCCATAACCATACCCTATAATAGGTGATTTGCGAATATATTCCCTGGCCTGTTCCCAGACTAATTCCCTGTTTGTTATGCTCCTATCTGACCTATCCTGTATGGATTCGACCCGTTCTCTAACCGGTGTAGGAAGGAACCTATCGGGCCCTACAATACACACCACTACTAGAATAATAAGAGCACCTACAGCCGCAATTTTCCATATCCTGCGGCCACCGCAAAAAATAAGAATAGCGCTCAAACCAGCGATAAATGAAAGATAGGCACCCCTTGAAAATGTAACCATAAGAGCAGCTGTTCCTAATATAAAAACGGTCAAATAGGCACCTCGCTTTACTATACCACTGTTCATCACAAAAAATGCAAGCGGTACTGGAAGATACTGTGCAAAAAATGCCCCCAAGTGGTTCGTTTGTAATCCAACAACGCTAACCCTGAGACCTCTCGCGTAATGTTCACCTGCCCTCCTCGCATATTCCTTGCAACTAAAAAGCGCGATGAGAAATATGGTAAATATCATTGCGTAGAGGATCACCTTCATTGTCTTCTTCTCTTTTATATTATTCACCGTAACGAAGAATAAGATAAATGGCGTAACAAATCTCTTATAGGCATTGAGCTCATTTCCCCATATAGGAGCATCCAGACGAAAATGCCCTATCCATAGATACGCAAATACAATAATCACAAATAAAGAAATTGGTGCATTTAAAGGATTTTTTAGAAAAAATCCTTCGCCCTTCTTTTGCGTGCTAAAAAACCACGAAAATAGAAGAATAAGCAAAAAAAATGTAGTGTAATTAAGCCCACCGCCGAAATTGAATAAGCTCCCAACCTTCGACTCTATAGGGATACTTACTGTGAATAACAAAAAAAGTAATGTTTTTATCATGATAATAACACTTTGTAAATGGCTTCTATATTCTGAACTGTATTTCTTACATCAAATTTCTTTTCAACAAGACGCCTGCCTTCGCTCCCCATCTTCCTGCATAATTCTCCATCCTCAAGAAGGCAAAGCATCTGTCTCGCCATAGAAGCGATATCTCCGGCCGGAACCAGAAATCCCGTTCTACCATCGTCTACTATATCGGATGGTCCGGGGATATCTGTAGCGATAACAGGCTTGGACAGTGCCATAGCCTCTATTATGGTCAGACCGAAACCTTCGGGAAATGTTGTCGTCGCCTGAACCAGGACATCAAGATCAGCCATAATATCTTTCATATCTTTTCTCCAGCCGGTAAGGGTTATATTTCCTTCCAAGCCTCTTTCTCTCACAAGCGTTCTTATCTCTCCCATGTAACCATCCGCCGTTCCTGCACTGTCCCCAATAATCACGAATTTAGTTTTTGGCCTTTTTTCCAAAACCGCTTTCGCGGCCAGGATAAATTCTCTTTGGCCTTTACCTTTAACTATTCTACCCACCATTCCCACTAATTGGTCAGAATTAAAGTTCATTTCCTTTTTGAATCGTCCATGAGCAACACCGGATAAACTGTCAAGATCCACGCCGTCATAAATGAGCTTAAGTTTTTCTTCAGGGATATCCTGCTTATAGATATCATATGCATGTCCATTCAGGACGATAAATCTGGTTATCCATGGCACGAGAATCTTTTCCCGCCTGATCAACCTCCTTGTCTGTCTTAGGTGGCAAATGCAGGGGATTCCGGCTATTCCTGAAGCAATCGCGGGCGGTATGCCGGATATTAGATTTACATTAATATGAACGACCGCAACTTTCTTTGTCTTAATTAGAATATAAATACGGACCGTTTCGATCATAGCATTAAATATAACGTATGCAAGAGATGCCATATTATTTGGCGCAATAGGATAATCTTTCAGCTTTATAACATCGACATCTTTGATACTTTCTAACTGTGGGCCGCAATGCCTTATCGCTAGCATTGGGCAGTATTCCCTTCTATTAAGATGCTTTATCAAATTAGCTATGGCATTGGATGAACCACCAAAACCTGAACAGGGTTCATAGTATAAGATGCGCTTGGGATTCTGCAGACCTCTATCTCGTGTTATACTTTTTACAGCATATTTTTTGATCTTTATCATCTTTAACATATCTTGTTGATAAAACATACTCATGATTGTAAATTTTAGCGTGAGAAGTAACTTCTTCTCAATATAATATCGAGATGCTACTTCCCAGAGTAATTGCGAATAATCTCTCTTAACGTCCTTATTGTGAAGCCCTAGTTTTTTAGCATGTTTTTTTGCAACTTTATACATCTGGTCCGCATTATCTACGAACCGATTCTTGGTAATACTAGTTGGACGGTATCTGTATATAGTTAGCATTTCATTTAAAAAGCCGCCTTTTAATCCATCCTGCTGAAATCTGAGTACGAGGTCGGTATCTTCATGTATTAATAGCGACTCATCGAATAAGCCGCTTTTCTCAAAACAATGTTTTCTAATCACCAGCGTAGGCGCATGCACTGGTAGACCAAATTTATACGAAAAGACACGTTTTTTTAAATCGTATAATTCTCCCGTTGCCGCATTGTATCCGTAAGCATCTTTTTTCATCAGACGCTCGTCCAGCACCTGCCCATCCATCGTAATTTTTTTCAACCCAGTTGCGATCCAATCAAATCCTCCGTGTTCCATAAAATATACAGACTTTTCAAGCTTGTCCTTCTCCCATAAATCATCCGCATCCAAGAAGGCCACATATTCTCCTGCGGCTTCTTTTACACCCATATTTCTGGCGGCGGCGGGTCCTTTATTATTTTGAGATAAGAATTTTATCGTGTTAAATTTGGCGTAACGCCTTAAAATATCCTTAGTGTCGTCACCGGAACCATCATCAACGATTATTATCTCAATATTTTTGTATGTTTGATTTAATACGATATCAATAGCATCAGCTATATATGCTCCGCAATTATATGTAGGTATCACTACGCTTATCAATTTCATATTAATTCTGCTTTTAGTGTTACGTATAAGAATGCTAAATACGGTTTAAAAATGAGTAATAATTTTCGCGAGAAGGCATCTTTTTGTTTACTAACTCCTATTCCTACTAACGGATAAAGTTGAACAGCTTTTTTGATGTTTTCTCTCGAATTCTCAAAATCACCATTTTTATAAAGATAAGCTCCTAAAAGGTAGTGCCGGTTAGCTAATCTTCTTATCATATATCTCAGATCATAAACATTTTTATATTTTTGGATGAGTTTATTATAAACAGCAATATAGCCTGACCACATTTTTTCGTTTTGATTTGATAAATTAACATCAAAGGATCTTACGTGAACCATGATGTCGCTGATAAAATTTATGGGGAATCTTTCAGCAACTCTAAACCAAAAGTCGAAATCCTCCATACCGAACATTGATTCATCGAAAAATCCAACACAGTCTAAACATTTTTTTCGCAACATAACTGTGGACGTTGGCAATACTGCATCTGTTTCAATCATATCCTTTATAGTTATAGCTATCGACTTTGGCCTAATCTTTTCATAATTTTCATCCTTTGAATAATATCTCGCGAATGAATAAGTCAGCCCAATATCGGGATTAGAATCCATATAGCTTATTTGTCTCTCCAATTTGTTGGGCATCCATATATCATCAGAATCTAAAAAAGCAACATATTCTCCATTAGCTTCACGCATCCCCTTATTTCTTGACACGGAGACCCCTCTGTTGTCCTGATAAAAATATCTAATTTTATCATCATATTGTCGCAATATTTCCTTAGTATTATCTGTTGAGCCATCATCCACGACAATGATCTCAAAATCCTTATATGTCTGCGCTAAAACACTGTCTATGGCATTGCAAATATAATTTGCACGATTATATGTGGGAATGATTACACTGATTTTAACCATTAGCAATCTTTCTTTGACAAGAATACATAATTTTACAGTAAATAAGCATAAGAAAAATATAAGGTTTCAGCAGTTTAAACATCTTAACCGCCCACCCATCTTTGTATCTAATCCAAAACAGCCTCCCGATATCAAGACGAATTTTTAACGCATTCCGTAAATCTGTGGAAGCATCGCTATATAATCCGATACCATACTCCTCTTTGGCTAGTAGATAATAATACCGTGCGAGCTTTGTTATAAACGGTGTTTTATCGATCTCGTTTCCATAAAGCATGATCATCTTCTTATACACTCCTATGTACCCCTGACGCATTTTCATGACCGAATCCGTGAGGTTATTGGTATGATGACAATTTTCTACCACTAATATTTCGGGGATAAAGCCGATAGCAAATTTTTTGGCAATCCTAAGCCAAAGTTCATAATCTTCAATGCAAGGCAGATTCTCATCAAAACATCCTATCTGATCAAAACATAATTTCCGTATCATTACGGTCGATGTTGGTAGATCCGCATTTTTATTCTTGTAATGGCTAAGAACAAGGTCTTCGAAAGTTCGAGTAACATATTCTGGCATAATAAAATCTCTTTTTTCTTGCACATTGACAAATCGCGCATAACAATACTGAAGATATACGCTTGGCTCTTTTTCGAATAATTTAACCTGTTTTTCAAGTTTTCGTTCGTCCCACTCATCGTCCGAATCAAGGAATGCCACATACTCTCCTATCGCTTCTTTAATTCCTCTGTTTCTTGCGCTTGACACGCCTTGATTTTGTTGATATATATATTTAGCACTCCCCCCATAAGTCGTTAATATTTCCTTAGTATTATCTGTTGAGCCATCATCCACGACAATGATCTCAAAATCCTTATATGTCTGCGCTAAAACACTGTCTATGGCATTGCAAATATAATTTGCACGATTATATGTGGGAATGATTACACTGATTTTGAGCATATTATTAATTAAAAATACCCCTTTCCATATCCTTTTTAAATTCACATACCTTTTCTTCAAGTTTATCCATAAGAGACCTAAGGCGAGTGCCTTCGCTTAAAAAACGATCACTTGTTTTAATTATTTTCAACAGCTGGAGACGTACTATTTTCTTTTTAATCCAACTGCGCAGGGGCTGGCCAAAGTCTTTATTTCCTCCTTTATCCCACAGTGGCATCGTATATTGCGGAATATAATCCACCCCTATGGAGGCACACCAATCAAGCCATTTAAAATCAAGCACCTCTTCAGAAAACGCTTTTATCGGTACCCACGGCACCCTTAGTCCGTCGGCTATTATTGCGCCGTGTAACGATTCAGTAAGTAAACAATCGCTAGAATTAATTGAAGATATTACTTTTTCTACATCCCACAAAGGGCTAATAAAGCCGATGCCTAAATCATCACATACACTTTTCCATGAATTGCCACCGCGATTTGCCTGGAGCATATGCGGCATATAACTGAATTTGTTCTTTTTATTCACCGAGTCAGAACTAAAATATTTCGTTGCGAGAAGAGCAGCGTCTGTTACGGCATGTTTCGTCAACACATTTAAGGCATGTGCCGACAAAGGGCCTCGCAAGCAATAAATTTTCCAACTTTGATCAACTTGCGGAAGATGGTTTTTTACATAGCCAACGCCCGATCCAAATACAATTGTGTGCTTAGCTTTAGGCAATTCATCATTTATTAGTGTGCCTATTCCAACGAATACCGTTTCTGGATTATCATCAAGCATACCCGGCAAAAGCTTATTCCAAAGCCACGGATTAATAGCGTCTCCAAAATTATACTGAAATGCGTAATAGTGAAGTTTCATCTTTTATATCTTTAACGTGATCCTTTTGTATCAAAAATGATTTTTTTAAAATAATTCCATTCAACACGTTTAAATCCCAGGAAAAAAATACAGCATATAAATAAAACGATAACCGTAGAAATTAATGCCATAAGGATCAAATAATTTGGTACAATACAATCCTTGAGCACAAGCCAAAAAACCATAAAGATAGCCATCGAATTAAGTATCGGCTGCAAAACTGCCTCTAAGTAATATTTCCTTACACCTAATTTGATAACCCTGCAGGTATATACCGGCTGTACAAATAATTTAATAAAAATCATCGGAATTGCCGTGCCTAGCGCAACTCCCAAAATGCCGTATCTCTTTACAAGGCTAAGACTCAATATTAAGTTAACAATTCCCTCAATCGAATTGGATACCATATAAAATTTATGTTTGGAAATGCCAAATAATAACTGAATAGAGGGGTTTTGCATAAGAGCACAAGCCATAGGGATAACTAAAACTAAAAGAATTGAATATGCGTCTATGTATTTGATGCCAACCCATCGCTCTATAAAGGCCTTCCCAAATATTATCAGTATCCCGCCTACCATGATTGAAAGATAACTGCTGATTTTAGTAGTAATAATGAATTTTTCTCTTATGGAATGGTAATCTTTCCTAGCTTCATATTGACTAAAAAGCGGCGTTAGCACTCCTACTGCACTAGCAATGAAATCTTTGAAATATTTTACTAAACGCGAGGCGATAGAATACAATGTAACTGAACCTAATCCTATAAACATTGCTATCACTATATTATCTATGTTAAAACGTAGCTGGTCGGCTATCATCGTTATAAAAGTGTAGGTACTATACTCAAACAAAGGTTTCATAAGCGACTTATCAATTAATGCTCGGGAGAAAACTATGTATTTATAGAGATTCCTAACTATAAAATATTTAGTTACATACGCACTGATATCGGTAGCAAATGTTATAAAAGCCAACGCCATTATGCCATGCCCATTTTTTAAAAAAATTATTATCAAAAGAGTCCTTACCAAAACCTTAACGAGCCCTATAGCAGTGATTAAATCGTATCGTATGTTAGCAGATAATATTCCTGAAAACACACGAAGTGGAAAACCTATAGCAAAATTCAGGCCAAGAACTAATATAATTTTTCTAAAAAGGTCGACTTCGGTAATATTTTTTATAAGTACGGGCAACGCAAATGCGATAACAAGAGAAACGATTAAAGCCATAAAACCAATCACTGCAAAAATACCCAAGGCTGTATTGATAACCTTATTCGCTTCCTCCGCACTCTTTTTGCCCATGGCACATGAAAGAAACCGCTGAACGGCAGAATTGAGTCCGAAATCCATTAAACCGTAATATCCTAAAAAAGAGCCGACGAATATCCATAAGCCATACACCTCATCACCCAAAGAATGGATGATAAATGGCGTCATAGCAAGAGTTATAAGTGCGGTAGTAAAAAATTCTACGGTTCTTAACGCAGATCCTTTTGCTAATCTTTTTGCGGTAGAGCTCATATTAAACATTCCAAGGTTAAAACGTCGCTAACATTTGTTTTAATTCGTAGTGGTTAACTGCTATTTTCCGTCCCACGCACTCATAACTAAACCCAAGCCGTTTCATGCGCTCGGGCTCGTAGATATTGCGCGTGTCTATTATCACCGGCGATTTGAGGAGTTCTTTGACTCTTCCGAGGTCAAGCTGGCGGAATTCGTTCCATTCTGTCATTATTACCAACGCGTCGCTGTCTCTTACCGCCTCATACGCATCTTTGCAATATTCTATGTCTTTCAGGACTTTTCTTGCCTCATTCATAGCAACGGGATCAAATGCTTTTATCCTGGCACCGGCTGCTTTAAGGCCGTTGATTATTGTGATGGCCGCTGCTTCCCGCATATCATCGGTATTTGGCTTGAAGGCTAATCCCAATATGGCTATAGTTTTGCCCTCAACTCTGCCCAATGCGTCTTTGATCTTATCTACCATCCAATGCTTCTGGTTTTCGTTTACTTCTATGGTTGCCTTTACGATTTTCATTTCATAGCCGACTCTCTTCGCTATGCCTACCAAGGCAACTGTATCCTTCGGAAAACATGAGCCGCCATAACCGGGGCTCGCGTGCAGAAACTTTGACCCAATCCTGTGATCAAGCCCTATTCCTTTTGCGATCATGTTGACATCGGCGCCTACCCTTTCGCAAATGTGCGCAATTTCATTAATAAATGATATTTTTGTCGCAAGAAATGCATTTGCGGCATACTTTATCAGCTCGGCAGATTCAAGAGTAGTAATTACCATGGGGGTTTCGAGTAGATATAAAGGTCTGTATATATCCTTCATAATGGCAGTAGCTTCATCGCTTGCGGAGCCTATGACGATTCTATTGGGACGCATAAAATCTTCTATGGCAGAACCTTCTCTTAGAAATTCGGGATTTGAAACTACGTCGAATGACGGTAAATAACAATCGGCATCGGGATTCTTAGCTAAATGCTCAAAGGATACCCTGCCATTGAGAACCTCTTCTACTGTTGAACGGACTTTCGCGCAAGTGCCAACCGGAACAGTGCTTTTCATAATGATTACTTTATAGCCGTCCATATGTTTGGCGACATCTCCGACTACCGCTTCTACATGTGATAAATCGGGTGAGTCATCTTCTTTGTTGGGGGTATTTACAGCAACAAAAATGGCTAACGATGAATGAACGGCCTTTTTAAGGTCAGTGGTAAAACTGAGCCTGTTTTCCTTGACGTTTCTCCGGACCAGTTCTTCAAGGCCCAATTCATAAATGGGCATAATGCCTTTTTTAAGGTTTTCTATCCGATTTTCGTTGGAGTCCACGCATGTTACGTTATGGCCGAAGTCAGCCAGACAGGTCCCCGTGACCAGTCCTACGTATCCAACGCCTACGACGCAAATGTTCACTTTTGTCTCCTCTGCTTTTTAAACCACTCCACTGTTCTGCGAAGGCCTTCCTCGAAGTTTACTTTCGGCTCAAAGCCAAGTATGGTTTTAATCTTTGATATATCGGCTGAAGTTCTAAAGACGTCTCCCGCGCGGACCGGCAGAAGTTTTGGCTCGATCTTTTTGCCGATAATCTTATTCAGCGCCTCAACGAGATAAAGAACGGTCTGGTCA
>JAQUMG010000019.1 GCA_028718265.1 Candidatus Omnitrophota bacterium | reverse complement strand
TGTGCTCTTCCGATCTCCGAAAAGAATAAGGACAATGAGAAGAATTACTATTATTTCGCCGAATCCGATGTTGGACATATACCCTCCACGTACATAATTTGTTCTTACTTTTTTAGGTAACCGTTCTTTCTTAACAGTTGAAACCGTTTTATGGGATTGATATGATCGATTATCAATTTGCCGTTCAGGTGGTCGATTTCGTGCAAAATAGCCCTGGCTAAAAATCCGGTAGCCTCGAAACTCAATAGCCGGCCGTTTTCGTCCAATGCTTTCACTTTTATCGATTTAGGTCTTTTAATGCTAACATAAACATCGGGAACGCTAAGGCAACCCTCTTCCATTTCCTCTTTGCCCTCAGCTTTTATAACGACAGGGTTTATAAGGCGCAGCAGGTTTTTGTCGCCAATGTCCACAACTATCAACTTTTTATTTATGCCTATCTGAGGAGCCGCCAGGCCCACCCCATGGCTCAGATACATTATCTTTGCCATTTTTTCAAGCAGAACCCTATCATCTTCGCCTACGACAAGGATCGGGGCAGAGGTTTTTTTCAATATGGGGTTAGGGTATTTCAATATTTCCATAGGTTATATCATCTTGTTTTTTTTATCGACGTGTACGATCCTGGTCTTTAATTTTCTTGCTTCATCGGTCGCCATAACGCCGTAAGATATTATGATAACCGCGTCTCCGATAGCCCCCTTTTTTGCGGCTGGGCCGTATAATGCTATAGTGCCGGAACCCGCTTTTTCTTCTATGCAGTAAGTCTCAAAACGTGAGCCGTTATTCGCATTCAGCACCTGTACTCTTTCACCGGGCAGCATGTCGGCGGCTCTAAGTAATTTTTTATCTATTCCGATGCTGCCGTGGTAATCGAGGTCCCTTTTTGTAACGCGTGCATTATGTATTTTTCCTCTACACATTATCCTTAACATAACTTCCTATTTCTCCTTTTTTGAAGACACGAATCGTTTTATTGACCTGTCGTATGTACGCTCAACATCTCTTGAAAAGAAGCAGGCCGGGATTTCATTACTTCTCAAATGATATTGAATACACTCGCAGCATATGCCTTTTCGCGGGCAAGGTTCATAAGTGCAGATACAATTTTTAATGTTCGCTTCTTTATTTGCACAAATTTTAGGGATCATTATTCGGCCTTTTTGGGTTAAAACGTTTAATCAAGGCCTGTTATGGGGGTAAAAAAGACATAATAGATTAACGAACCCGTTATAAGGACGATAGTAGACCATTGACATAACTTAAGCCCGAAAGACTTGTGCTCGAGGTCTTTTCTTGAAAGAAAAAGCACTCCAACCCCGAGCATTATGTGCGGCGCAATGAGACAGCCGCTAAAATATAACCACTTGTTTTTCATTATTTTAACTATTTCGTGACGAATACGGGCTATTTAGGCTCATTAGCTATTAACGTGAGGTTATTTCCGTCAAAATAAAGGTATTTATTTTTCGATAGATAGCCGGCATCTACGGGAATGCCCGCATACTGCCGCGCCTTGTATATCCATACTTCCTGCTGGGAGCCTGTTGCGTCTTGTACCCCAAGCGCATTTATTATATCCGGTTTACCCCATTCCTTGGTTACTTCTTCTTTTGACATTCCTGTCTTTATCGATTCGGTGCCCAGGGGGTGTCGCATGACTTCTTCCGGCGCTTCAAAAGGATTTATTTCCGCACATCCGTACATGCTCATAACGAATATAAAAAATAAGGCCAGCTTGATGCAGTTTTTAAATGAGAACATTACAACTTACTCCTTCGTTTTTTTGGTGCGCTCCATAATTTTAGTCTCGTTATAAATAAGATCGCAAAGAAATTTCAGAAAGGTATTTTTATTATCTTCTTCAATCTGTACAAACTCTACACCGACTTCAAACGGTGCCGTATCTTCGGTGGATAACTTTTTCGCCCATATCGTTTTCCCTTTTATGTGAACAGGGTTATTCGCGCCGGGGACGGTTAGATTAAGGTCAAGAAGGGCTCCCTCGTCGACCTTTTGTTCGCTTATAAACCTTAATCCATCGCAGGATAGGTCCTTGGTGGCAACTCGCTTTCGCACTTGATTGGGATCTTCGTCAACCACGTACTTTATTTCTATGGGGACTTCAAGGCGGACAAACCTTCGTCTTTCTTCCGCCATCCTTTTCATAACAGCCGCCTTTGTGTCGAGTGACATTTAATTTTAATTACTCCGAAGTCACGAAGGACAATATTTATGCTAGAGATAAGTATATCACAGAGCGTTTATTGCGTCAAGTATTCTTGCTAATTTCCTAACTTCTTGCTGCGTAGCAGGTTAACGTGTCTTTGGGTAGGCGGCAGAAGGTATTGTGCTCGCGCTTATAAAATTTAATATTCCCATGGCGGCAAGACACTTAAATATTCCTAAAACCGGAATAAGTATGGCCGAAATCAAAACGGCACCTATCATTCCGCCTATCAAGTCTGTTCCGTAGAGCCAGCCGGCAACTTTGCCTACGTCCTTCCTCTCCCCTAAAACTATTTTGCTCGCTAAAGGAAACTGCATGCCGCCCAAAATGCCGAAAATAAATATCAAAATAGGAAATATCATAATAGCTTCCGCTGCAGTCAGGCAGGCCGGGTTTTGATCCGCCTGAATCTTAAATATCGGAATCAGCAGAAAAGAAAGAGCGCTTAATATGAATTTGCTTTTTCTGAGGAGCATTAAGGGGGCGCTTATCAGGCTCAATCTTCTTGATATGACATAGCTGCCCGCAAATAAACCCGCCATGAATGATGTTAAAATAAGGCCAAGCTCGTAGTATAGATAGCCGTATATAACCTGGAACGCGAGCATCATATTAACTTCCGTAGCCATTTGCGTTAAGCCGGTGGTTCCTATAGCTATAAAGACGGATTTATTTACAATATTTTTTCTTTTTATCCGAATGCCAAGTATCAGTAAGTAAATAAAAATCAAAAAATACCACACCGTTTTTTCATTTATGCATTTAAGAAACGGTTTAATACCCGGCTGAAAAGGCACTGCCCATAAAACCATGTCGTAATAATAAGAAACCGGATTAAAATCGGTGTTTATGCGAGCACCTTTCACATTTAATATCGCTTTTTCGGTATACGCAATTTTTTCCCGTGATAACGCATCACTCAAATAATAATCTCTGATAAACTGCGTTTTTATGCTGCGCTCATCCAGGATCTTTTGGAATGTTTTAGCGTCTACGGAGGAAGCAGCACTAATGCTGTTCATGGCAATAAACCTTACCGCTTCACCCGGTATAATTTTCACCGAAAAACCGGCAGCGGTTAAGGTTTTGTAGATAGTAGCCAAGTATTCGGCCATTTCAGGGCCTATATAATTTTCGCCCGCCTCACAGCTTAAAAACAAGATACCGTTTTTATTTAGCTTCCTTCCAGCCTCTTCAAAAAATTCCTTCGTATAAAACCTGTTTATCTGTGCGGTGTGAGGACTGGGAACAGATAAAATTATGGCATCATATTTTTCGTTCGTCCTCTTTATGTAAAAACGGCCGTCACTCTCGATAATTTTTAAAATAGGATTGGCTAACTGGACTTTCAGGCTTTCCCCTGCCGTATCTTTTGCCAGTGCAATTAAAGCGGGGTCCAGTTCAACGTACTCTACTGATGTCAAATTGTATTTATATAATTCGTTAAGCGAACCATTCAGGCCGCCGCCTATCAAAAGGACATTTTTCGGATTAGCGCAAAAGATCATGGCATAATGGATAGCCTCTTCTGCTGCGCGGATGTCCGGAAAATTGAACATAAAACCGCCGTTCGAATAAAAACTTAATTGACTTTTCTCGGAAGTAACGGCGAGATTTCCGTAAATCGAGTTTTCACTTTTTATAAGGTTGAAAGGCTGCCACATTAATCGGTTAGAGAGCCGTTCGGTCCTGCCTGCAAGGCCGGCGGGCCAGGCCAGCAGATTCAGTACCAATATAGCAATAGACATGTATTTTAAGATTTTTGCACTATCCCGTCCTATGTTTTGTATGAGCATCACGGCTATAACAATATTAAGTGTACCTAGGATAAAAGCTATTGCCATAGATGACAATATTTTTACGAGAAAGAGACTGGTAATGATTCCGCCTATTACGGTACCTGCGGTTTCAAGGAAAAATACGCTGCCCGTACTTTCCGCTTTATCGGAATAGAATTGCGAATATATCCTTGCGCCCAGGGGAAACAGAAAGCCATAAGGTACGCAAAATACGCTGAGTGCAATTATGGAGATGTAAAATACGGGACCAAATCCGATTATTTCACCGGGCATCAACCCCATTGCGTGTTTGATAGTCCGGCTTAAGAATACGGTGAGAGGTATCGCGAAAGATAAGAGCATTAATATTACGGAAAACGATTCGAGCTTTCTTTTTATGTGCTCACAGAATTTCCCCGCAATAATACTGCCTGCAGAAATGAGCAGGAGCCAGCCGGCAAGTATTGTGCCGATGGAAAGCTCATTACCGTAAAATATTGTCAAAAGCTCACGCAAAATAATTATTTGCGCGCTTATGCTGGTTGCGCCCAGCATTACGAATGATAGAGCAATAAGTCTTTTTTGTTTATTCATTTTCATCCGATTGGTGTTGATATTGCAGAACGGGACAGAAGGGGCTTTATTTGAGTTTTTGGCATTTCCCATACACCGGCTATTTTTGCCGAGCAGTATTTACACAGCGAATTTATTATATTATTTTGGGCCAGGAAATATCCCTTTCTTTCAATAAGTAATCTTTGGCAGGACGGGCAATATGTGTTGTTGGCCGGGTGATCAGGGATGTTGCCTATGTAGACAAATTTTAACCCTGTACTTATGGCGGTGTCTCTGGCCTCGGTAAGTGTCTCAAGCGGCGTGGGATAAAGATTTTTTAATTTATAGGTAGGCCAAAACCTTGAAAAGTGTAAAGGGGTTTCCGGGCCGAGATTATCTTTTATCCATATGGACATGTTTTTTATTGTCTTCATATCGTCGTTGAGGGTAGGGACTATTAAGTTTGTTATCTCGAGCCACACGCCCTTCTTTTTGTATATTCGCAGTCCATTTAACACTACATCCAGGTCTTCGGCGCATACGTCTTCCAGATATTTTTTATCAAATCCCTTTAAATCCACATTAGCGGCATCGAGATAATTGCACAGATCGCTGAGCGGTTCCGGATTTATAAAGCCGCCTGTTTTAAATATATTCTTGATACCCTCTTTTTTGGCAAGTGCGGCGGTTTCTATCATGTACTCGTAAAAAACAGTAGGTTCCGAGTAGGTATAAGCAATGGAAAGACATTTTTCTTTTTTCGCGTTTGATATTACGGCGCTGCAGGACAATTTTACATTATCAGTTTCTTCCGGAGTCATCTGCGATATCTGCCAGTTTTGGCAGAATTTACAGCGGAGATTGCAGCCGGCAGTAGCTATGCTGAAAGCTAACGTACCGGGCAACATGTGATATATCGGTTTCTTTTCTATGGGATCTACGTGAACGGCGCATGGCAGTTCGTAAACCAAAGTGTTAAGTTTACCGCCAACATTTTCGCGAACCCTGCAAAAACTCCGCGCGCCTTCTTGCAGGGTACATTTGCGCGGGCATAGCAGGCATTGCACTGTCCTGTCGTCAATTTTCCGGTAGAACAGCGCCTCTTTCAACCCTCTGGTTTCCCCTATTTTTCCGTAAGCGTTTTTAATTCCAAAGATATTGCCTAACAGAGGCGTTGAGTAAAGCAGTACCCCGCACCGTAGGAGGGTTTTGAGGAAATCTCTTCGGGAGATATTTTTTGGCATATGGCGTTATAAGGTTATACTTCGACTTCACTCAGTATAACCCTGAGCAAGGCCGCCTCCTCGATAAGCTTGGTACGGGCGGGCGGCCGCGTCGAACGGGTTATTGGCTAACGTCCGGAACTTGTTCAGGAGTTAAAAGCGGAGCAGCCGTTTCCTGATTTTTTGGCTGTGTCTCCGCGCCATCACTTGGTATATTATCTGCCGCTGTAATGCTAGCAGGCGGTAGTGGTACGGGAATTAAATTATCATTTAGCCATGAAACCAGATTTTTTATTACGGATGGATCAACTTCAATATGCTCTCTTACGTTACCGTTTTTAACCATATTTCCCATAAGATGATCCAGGTCAGCGAAGTATGTTACCGTGAAGCGGCTGTTGCCGCCCGCCGAAAGCGCATTCTCAAGCTCCCTTACTCCTTCGGGCAGGTTTATATTATCTTTTTTGCCGTGCAGGATCAGAACGGGTGTTTTTATTTTTTTCAGCGTGTCAACCATATCGTAGCCATCTCGCATCTTCACTTTTTTTGTAAATATGCTATTGCCCAGTATGGTTATCCAATCACCCTTATCTTTAATAATTTCCCCGCTTTGCAATATTGTATTAACGACGTTTTTCGAATACTGCGGATTGGCGGTAACATTTCTCCTGACAAACTCTTTTATTTTTTTAAAATCATCTTTTGCCGGGTTCATTGAATCAGCCGCCGATATGATTATGCAATTTTTTATACCGTCATCCAGACTCGCCAGGTAAGCTGCATAGAATCCGCCCTCCGAGTATCCCAATGTAGCGATTCGCGTCGGATCGACTTCCGGGGTGGACTTCAGGAATTCCACAGCTTTTCTCAAATCGCCTATTTCTTCTGACTGATCATATGTGGAAAAGAGCCCCTGGCTTTTACCGATGCCCCTTTTGTCAAATCTGAATACACAATAACCGTTTTCTGCTAGTGCGTGCGTTATGTCGGTAAACATGCCCATCGCAGTATTGTCCAGCGGGCCACTATCCCATATAAGCAAAACCGCCGGATAGGGACTTTTTTCTGTATTAGGAATAGACAGAATGCCGCTGAGCGAAATATCTCCATTTTTAAATGTGACCTCTTTTTCGGAATAGAGGTTGCTTTTCCGCGTATATTCTTCAACCGGGATAACATCTTTCTTTGCGCACAGGATAGCCTTAAAACCGGTTTTTGGAATTTTCACCATAAGGACGTTATGAAAGGTCTGCGCTATCCATACAGACGCCAGATCTCCGCCGTTCAATTCAAAAACCAGATTTTCGCATTTTATTTTTTTACCTTCAATCTCTATTACGTCTTTGCCGATAGCGGTAATAGAAATCACGCCCGGCAACGGAGGTAAATTCGGAGAGATGACCGTAAGCGTATTAAAAAATTGCTCGCCGCGCCTCTTAAAATTATATCTTCTGATTAGGGGCGGATAAGTAGCAAGAGTTTCATTTTCAAACATAGTAAAATTACCTAATATCGGCATATGGTCAAGGTAAGCAAAGTCTGCGTTTCCCACACCCAGAAAAGATATATAGTTGTTATCATTTTTTACATATGCAGTACTCTGTGAAGCGTTTGCCGTGGTTTCCTCTGTGTAGTCGATAAAATTTTTCCCGCCGGCATCAAATCGGATTTTTCGTATTGTCTTTCTGTCTAGAATATCACGGGGTAATTCAAGGTACGATTTATATATTAATTTGTTTTCAACCAGATACCGGTCGGTTTTTTCGTAGCCGGTAAGGATATTATCATAATAAATCGCGTAAAGAAAAGTTTTGTGGCCCTCTCTGTCTATGTATAAAAACGACGCTACAAAGAGTCCTATGGCCAAAAATGCTGCTATTGCCAGATATATATATACCTTTTTCATTTTGTGTCTTTTCGATATATCGCGCGGATATTGTTAAAAAATTTTATATAGTCTTCGCATTTATAATCCGGATACGTTGTTTCTAAGGGGCGGAAAGTTCCGGACTGGAATTTCAGCGTAATCTCGGCATATATTCCTTTCCTGAGATATATGCGATGGCTGTAATCCTTAGTCGTTAACAGGACTAGTTTACTTTCCGTGATATAACCGGGATCTATATTTATTAGCCGCTTGCCATCTTTCGAGATACTATGCTCGATTTTATTACTTGTTAATTTTACCCTGTAGATATCCTCAGGCAAAACCAGGCGTTTTAAGCTTACGAATTTCCTTTTTAGTTTTTCACCGAATTCCTGCTTGTAATAGTCGGTATGATAAAACTCAAGTATCTCGCTTTCCGAATCAACCGATCCCATTTTTTTTGATATAAGTGATTGCGCTTTCGTCAACGCTGTTTTTTCTTTGAATATAAATCCTATTATTAACTTGACCCTTTTATGCGGAATCGGCTGGCCCATAGTATAATGAGAAAGGTTGCTTTCGTTTAACTTAGAGGATTTGTTTTTTTGCTATTTTATTTATATAAGCCGTTAATTTCGTATCGTCTTCCGGCCTTATATTCATAAATTGCACGCCCGTTTGAAATACTCTTTTTCCGAATCCGTCCCTCTCGCCAAAGTCGCCGCTAGTCCACATCACTTTTCCGTCGGCAGCAATCGTTTGCTCGGCTTCGGGGATATTGAATTCAAGCAGTAGTAATGTTTCGTCGGAGAGTCTTTCATTTACAGCCAATCGCATCCCCTTACGTGATAAATCCTTTATTTCACCGTTAAGTTTCATATGCAGTTTTTTCTGCACGCTGTACCTCACAAACAATTCGGTGTTTACGCGTATAGTTTTTCGTCTTTCTTCACCATCCCAGTATTCTGTGACAACCCCGCACGGAACGGCGGATTTTTTTATGCCCGCTTCTTCGATAAAAAGAGCCACTGATGCGGAGATAAGTACTATTATGATTATGAGTTCTACCATTAAAAACATTTTTAACCTCCGGTGATTAAACCCCGTTAGAGAATATGGTTCTCTAACGGGGTAAACGCCATTATTATACACTGGGCAGATATCATTTGCAAGACAATCTTGAAAGAGGCGAAGCAGGTTTGCATCTATCGGTTTAGTGGACAGAATTGTACTGCTTTTGAAGTATATCAATAAAGAGGGCCCCTATACGAGGGTCAAATTGGCTTTTTAAATTTTTCTTTATCTCAAGTAGTGCTTCGCTCACTTTGATGCTTTTTCGGTATGGTCTTTCGCTGATCATCGCATCAAATGCATCCGCTACCGCAAGTATCCGGGACAGGACAGGTATTTCATCGCCCTTTAGCTTGTCGGGATAGCCATTGCCGTCATATCTCTCATGATGATGCCTTATAACGGGCAGGCATTTCTCAAGAAACTTAATAGGAAGTATCATATGGATACCTTTTATTGGGTGAGTTTCTACCTCGGCTTTTTCAATAGAGGTTAAAGGTCCGGGCTTCTGCAATATGAAGTCCGGAATTGCTATTTTACCTATATCGTGTAATTTGCCGGAGTAGGTAAGAACTTCCAGCGATTTTTGATCAAGATTCATTTCTTTGGCAACTCTAAATGCATATGTCGTGACACGTTCTGAGTGGCCCGACGTGTAAGGATCTTTTGCCTCCACGGCCTTTACCAGCGCGGCAATTGTGCTGTAGTAGCTTAATTGTATTTTATTATGCAATGTCGCATTGTTTAGCGCTATGGCAGCATGGATGGCAAAAGTAGAAATAAGGTTTATCTCGGATGCCGTAAAATGTTTTATGTTTTTCGAATAGGCAATAATGGTGCCGAGTATTTTACTTTTAAAAGCGATCGGAACGGCGAGCAAAGAACGAATGCCTTCCTTGCAACATTCTTCATAATATCTGACGCGACTATCATGCATAACATCCGGTATAGATATCGGCATACCGCTTTCGGCTACCATACCGGATACCCCTTCTCCTATCTTCAGCGAGCGCGCACCTTCTATGAAATCTTTGCTTAAACCGGAAGCCGCCTCCAATGTTAAGCTGGCTTTTGCGTTGTCAAACACGCGGACTATGCATCCGGATACGTTAAGAAAACTGGGAACGGTATTCACTATGGTTTGCAGAACATCATTTACATCAAGACTGGAGACTAGTCTATTACCGAGTTCGAAAATAATTCTGAGTTCTTCATCCGCAAGTTTTAGTTCGCTTGCGCGTTCATCAGCTATATTCTTTAATGTTTTATTCAACTTTTTAGCGCCGGCGCTTATCCTGCGCGCTTTTACTTCGCAGTTTCGCCGTTCGGTGATGTCTATTACAAGCTCGAGCACTTTTTCGATATCACCGTTCGAATTAAATATCGGGGAAGCCGCTACACGATAATATCTTTTTTCACCGTCGGTCGTAAAGCCTCTGCGTATGTTACTGATGTGGGTTTTTTTGTCTCGGAAGACCTTTGCTACCGGGCAGCCATCGCATATGTGCTCACGTTTTTCAAAAATCATATAGCATTTTTTACCTACCAGATCTTTGCTTGGGCCAAACCAGGTCTGATGCACCTTATTCAGCCACATAATTTCCATATTTCGGCTGATTAGGCAAAGCCCCGCATTCATATTGTCGATTGCTGCGGAGTTGCTTTCATACAGCAGATCTAAGGTATTTTGACTTTCGACTAGTTGCATTTTTAGTTACCTAACTTTCGTGCGAATATAAAAGCCGACCTACCATTACTGGCAGCTCGGCCATCTTTGATTGTCGTCTATGTTGCAAAGCCTAATAGTCCATTCAAAGACCCGGAGCTTTGCTATAAAGCACAATCTTACTTTTTATAATTTTATATTTCCTAATCCCAAACTTATTGGCGTACAACTAAGTATACCCTATCATGGCTTGCTTGTCAAGGTAAGCGGCCATTTAAATGTCAAAAAGCAGGCTTATCCCCCTCCACCTCTTTCACTAAAAGCGGATACCTTACTTTTAAATCGCCGTTTAAAAGCACTTCCACCGCATATTCCCCCGGTACGTCGAATTTCAGGCCGTTGAAACGGGCAATAATCCTGTGTTTTGCCTTCAGGTCGTTTAGTGAAAAGGCGGTCTCCTTATCTTCAGCCAGAACACTGCCGTTTTTATTTATTATCCTGCTTCTTTGTTTAAAATTACCCAGGCCGCTTGTCCAGCAATTCATTATAAATAACGCCGGATGTATGGCGGGAAATTTCCTCGCACCGATGGTTTCGAAAAGCCCTATCAGGATAAACTTTCCGTTATCTTCCCTCCTTACATCGTCGCACATGACTGAAAATAATAAAGTCGGCACTATTATTTCTTCGTTTACCATTTACCTCTCCGTTCGTAATAATTTTACAGAATATCCTCATTCTGCATTTTTGACAAAAAATATCTTCGCTCATCTACAAGATCGTCGACTTTTATTCTCGCAGATCTTCCGAATCTTGCGGATCTGTCGAACACCCTTTTCGGATCTGTTGTACGAATGAGCACCTTCACCGTGTCGCCTTTTCCGTAAGCAAGTAAAACAGGATCGCCTATATCCGAAAGAGATTTTTTTATATCCTCTACCGGCAGCGTTACATTATTTATTAGAAATTCGATGGAATACAGAGTATCTTTTATTTCAGCATCATCCGCCAGAGACAAGCTGCGGGATGGTACTATATTGCGCTCCAGAGGTTTTTTTGCGGCGTATCGGTATACGCCGTCTATAAAATGGAAAAGTCCTGCGGCGCCGGCGTCGTTAATTCCCATTCTGGAAAACAAAAGATTTTTTGCAGGTATTGCCGCCAGTGCATTGCAAGCGATTTTATGTATAGAGGAAACTGTATCTTCCAGCGTTTGATTTTCCGGTTGTTCGGTTGAGAAGTGATCATAAAGTGCGGCACCAATGTCCAAGATGCCTCCATCGGCAATTACACTTGTTTCAGCTTTCGCTTTCAAGTACCCATTTCCGACTGCGCGTAAAATATCATTCGGCAGAGCAGTTACTTTGTCTTCAATGGTCTCGGCAAAGCCTATCAAAAAATTTGCTAATATGACACCGGATGAACCGCTGGCGCCTAAAAGCGCGCCCCCGGCACATTGTTGTACCAAATTACCCAGATGGGCATCGTCCGTCATTTCCTGCAGTGAAGATAATAATGTTTTATGAAGATTGGTACCGGTGTTGCCGTTGGGAACGGGGAGTATATTGATCGAATTTATAAGCTCTTTATTTATAGCCAGTTGCTTTGTACCGTAGCAAAAGGCTGCTTGAAACTGACCGGCATTGCATACAAATTGATCCATGACTATTAGCTTTGCCCTATCAAATTTTTAACGTGTCGTGAAATCATATTTTTCGTTTTTTCGGTGATGTCGTCAAAGAAAATGGCCGTTTCATAAAAAGTCTTGTCATTAAGTGTTGTAGGAGTGGTTCGCACTACCGTTCCGCCGCATTGTACTTTATTATTTTTTCCTTCAGGCTCCGGAATAAGCAATGTAACCATAACCTTCGACATGAGCGGCATCGGCTTATCCGTTATTAAATACGCTCCGGATGCGCTTATATTTTTCGTCTCTACTACTATACCGCGGTCACCCTCCATTATCTTTATGGGCAACTTTTCCTCTACGCGCGGTGTTTTTCTTTTTTCGCTCAACCTATCCATTATTTTCAACCTCTTTTCTAGCCCGGAGGCCAGCTAAAAGTCCGGCCGCCTAAAAGATGCAGATGCAAATGATCGACGAGCTGTCCCCCGCCCCGGCCGCAGTTTATTACCAGGCGGTAACCCGAATCCGATATCTTTAGTTTTGCGGCTATATTTTTAGAAGATATCAATATATCTCCTAGCAACTTTGTATCCCTTTCCGTGGCGTTGTTTATACTGGGTATATGTGTTTTGGGTACGATAAGTATATGTACAGGTGCCTGGGGATTTTTATCTTTAAATGCCGCCACGACACCATCCTCGTATTCTAATTGCACGGGCATTTCTTTATTGGCGATTTTGCAAAATATGCAATCATTTTTGCTTGCAGTCACTTTTTCTCCGAGCGCAAGTTTAATTTTGCGTTATGCAAGGGTTTCAAGTTTATAATTTGTACTGCCCATGCCTATTGATTCCGCGTGTTTTAACTGAATTGACCAGTCTATCTGCGGGTAGCCCTTTTTAAAGATATCGCAATTATTCGACTTTAGTAATGCGTCTACGGAAGCCTGATCAAGGGCTACCGGATCAGTCGATGCCATTATACCCAAGTCTGCGCATACCGGAGGCTCGTCCTTGGCCATGCAGTCACAATCTTTTGTTATATGAGTCAAGAAATTCAAGTAATACATTTTCTCCGGCGTCAGAGCTTTTACGACGCCAGAGGCATATTCCGCCATTTTTTCTTGCAGCACCTTGATGCTTTCGCTCCACTTTATTTCTATTGCGCCTACTTTACAGGCAACGGTGCATTCGCCACAGCCGATACATTTATCTTTTATTATAACGGCTTTTCGTCCCTCCATAATGATGGCGTCTGCCGGGCACCACTTCAGACATGTCTTGCAGCCTATGCATTTAGCCGGGGAGACTTCCGGCAAGACATTAGAATGCTGCTCCAGCTTGCCGGCCCTGGAAGCGCACCCCATGCCTAGATTTTTTATAGTCGCACCGAAGCCGGTCTGCATGTGACCGGTCATATGAGAAAGACACAAAAGAAAATCAGTATGCACTATGTCCGAAGCGATTTTTACGTTTTTAAAATGTCTGCCGTTTACTGTGACCGCCGTGAAATTCCTGCCGGTCAAACCATCGGCGATTATTACCGGTATACCTATGTTTGTTAAACTGAATTTGTGCTCATCGGCTATTTTCATGTGGTCAACGGAGTTAGAGCGACACCCTATATAGAGAGTATTAGTATCTGTTACGAAGACTCGCGCTGACTTTTTCTTTAAACGATCCGCGATATGCTTGACTATATCCGCTTGTATATGTCCCCTATTATCCTTTTCGCCGAAATGTATCTTTATACCTACAAGATCAGTAGCTTTCATTAATTCAAGAAAAGGGGCTTTATTCAGCATCTTGATAGTTTTATTTATGACCGAGGAGCGCTCTTCCCCCCGTTTTAACTGAATATAATATACAGTACTCATTTATAGGTAGTATTCTACTACAGACAGCGGGTAATTTCAAGAGTTTTTAAAGAGAACTAAGGGGCGCGGTGCATTTACCGGGTTTATTTAGGTTTGAGAAACTGGAGATCACTTATTACTTCTATGTTATTCATCTTGAGCAAGGCACAAGTTACGCCGTCACCTGCTATTAATTTGCCGGTAAAAGTACCGTCGCATATCTCGCCGCATCCGCAAGCGGGGCTACGGGATTTTAACACAGCCATTTTTATACCGTGTTTTTTTGCTATTGCAAGAACAGTCTCTGCTCCCTTAACAAAGCTTCGCGTAACATCCTTTCCGCATTCGGTTGTGACTTTACATTTGCCCAAAAGCACATCTTTGCCTGTGCCGCCGACGATTTCACTCCGCTCCCGCGGGATTAGTAATCCACCGAGTAATTCAGGGCAAGCGGGAATGGCTTCGCCGTTCTCAACAAGCTTACGTATTTCTGGATTTACTTTTCGCGTGCCATTATAAAAAGCATTGTCGCCGCTTAAACAGCCGCTGATCAGTATCATTTTTTTATGACCGCGTTAATCAGTGAGCCGATTTTTTCTATCCTTATTTCTATCTTATCGCCTACGGCCATCGGCCCTGTTCTGTTGGGCGTACCGGTTGAGATTATATCCCCTGCCTCAA
>JAQUMG010000018.1 GCA_028718265.1 Candidatus Omnitrophota bacterium | reverse complement strand
GCGGGTAAGCCGGCAGAGAGGGATTGCGGGAAATGTATACTCTATACGACCCTCTCGCCGTGCGATGAAGCTGCCGACACCATCCTGTCGTATAAAATTCCGGTCGTGGTCATAGGGGAGAACGAAACTTTTAAGGGGCCGGAGGGCTATCTGCAGGTTAAGGGAGTGCAATTGATAGATCTGGACATGCAAGAATGCAAAGACATGATGAAAGATTTTATGAAGAATCATTCGGTGTCATGGGACGACGACTAAATATATAGGATCCGATCTTAATATGAAAAGGATATTTCTCCTCTTAGCTCTTATAACATTGGCCGTATATTTTAATTCTCTCAGCAATGATTTTGTATGGGACGACCACTTCCTTATAGAAAACAATGATTTTATAAAAGACCTGCGGTATATACCCCGGATTTTTACGACCGACTCATATCATTCCCACGCCGAAAAAACCGGTGCCAGCCACAGTAATTTTTACCGCCCCGTCCAGGCGCTGTCGTTTATGGCAGATTATCATATTTGGAAGATGAACCCCTTCGGTTTTCATTTAGGCAATCTTTTACTGCATATGGCAAACGGCATACTGGTATTTATTGCCGTATTTTTAATATGCAGATGCCGGCCGACATCTCTTTTTACAAGTATTTTGTTTTAGTTCATCCTGTCCAGACGGGCGCCGTCGCTTATATAAGCGGCAGAGCAGACCTTCTGGCCTGTTTTTTTATCCTGCTCGCTTTTATTTTTTATATCGGTTTTGAGCAAAAAGCATACAGAGCCCTGTCGTTAATAACTTTTGTGCTCGCAATTTTGTCCAAAGAAATCGCGATAGTCTTTCCGCTGGCACTTATTATTTATGACATCATATACAAAAAGGCAAGCTTTCTAAGCGGCGTACTTAAAAGATATTCCGGTTACTTAGCCGTCGTTATCGTTTACATAGGGCTTCGGCTTATGGTATTTGATTTTACTCCCGCGAAGGAAACGGTTGTTCCGGGCGGTGATATAATCGCGCGAATTATGACGATGTGGCGGATTCTGACAGAATATCTATGTCTTCTGATATATCCGTCAAATCTTCACATGGAAAGAGAGATTCCCGTAGTTGCATCTGCGTTCAGCGGCGAGCCGGTACTGGCAGTAGCGGGTTTCATCTGCGCTTTATTTCTTACGGTTACGGCTTATAAAAAGTCCAGGACGGTATTTTTCGGAATCGCATGGTTTTTGTTATTCTTAATTCCTGTTTCAAACATAGTGCCGATAAACGCTCTTATGGCGGAACACTGGTTATACATTCCATCCATAGGTTTTTTTCTGGCCGTTTCCGCTTTGCTGACGCGGCTCACGGATAAAAAAGCCGTATATATTTTTGTTATGACATTGTTTATTATCGTCGCCTTGTTGTACGGATTCAAATCGGCTGCCAGGAACAAAGACTGGAAAAATGACCTGTCGATATACTCATCTACTTTAAAATTCTCCCCCAAAAAAGCCAGAATATATTATAATCTCGGGACTGCGTATGGGGCAAGAGGGCTTTTGGAAAACGCCGTAAAGTACTATAACCTGGCAATAGAAAAAGGCATGAAGGAAAGCGTGGTTTATGCGAATCTGGCCATAACTTATACGGAATTAGGGCGATACAAAGAAGCTGAAGACGCCTTTTGCAGTGCCATAGCGCTTAATCCGGATAATCCATTTGCACATAACGGACTGGGAGGACTTTATGAGAAGATGAACCTGAAAGAAAAGGCAATGGATGAATATAAGAAAGTATTGATATCGCACCCTGATTTTTACGAAGCGAATGTTAATATAGGCGCTTTATACGGGGAAAAGGGGGAGCACCGCAAGGCGCTATATTATTTCAAAAAAGCGTTTTCTGTCAAAAAAGATAAAGCGTCGTATTATAATTTAGGTTATGCCTATTATAAGTCCGGGGACAGGGAGAAGGCAAAAGAGACATGGGAGGAGAGTCTGCGCAAATACCCCCATGACAACCCGGCTGAGAAGGTTTTAAAGAAATAAGAAAGGAGAAGGATTATGAAAAAAGTATTGACTATATTGATTATCGTATTGGTCGCATTACTCGGATTGTCCGTCGTTAAAGACGTAGTCATAAAGACATCTGTTGAAAAAGGAACGCAGCTGGTGACCGGCCTGAAGTTGAGCATGGGAAGTTTTAAGGTCGGAGTTATAAATACGTTAGTAGATATAAAAAATCTGAAGTTATTCAATCCTTCGGGATATAAAGACGCTATTATGCTGGAAATGCCTGAGATCTACGTTAAATACGACTTGCCGGCAATATTTCAGAAGAAGATCCACCTGCCGGAACTCCGTATTAATATGAAAGAGTTTACCGTTGTCAAAAATGAGAAAGGTGAACTTAACCTTGACTCTTTAAAAGTGGTGCAGGCACAAAAAAGCGGCAAAAAATCGCCGGGCAAGGAAGGTGGCGAACTTCCGGCATTGGCAATAGATAATTTGCAGCTTAAAATAGGGAAAGTCGTATTTAAAGATTACTCTAAAGGCGGTACGCCGTCAATTCGCGAGTTCAATATAAATCTCGATGAAAAATATACCAACATCACGAATGCATATTCTCTTGTAAGTTTGATAGTGGTGAAGGCCCTTATGGGTACTTCAATAGCAAGCCTTACAAACTTTGACCTGAAAGGACTGCAGGGCAGCGTTTCTGATGTTCTCGGGAGCGCCCAGAAAATCACAGGCGAAACCGTCCAGAAGGCCCAAGAAGCTGTCAGCGGCGCCGAAAAGACATTAAAAGAAGGATTAAATAAGCTACCATTTGGTAGCGGAAAATAATAATACAATTGGAAAAAAGGAGGAGAGGCGCATGATAAGAAATATTTTATTTTTGATTTTGCTGGGTTTAGTTATAACGCCGCAGTTGGCAGAAGCCGCCGAGGCGAAACCTCTTCAGTTGGCTGTCTTTAATCCTGTTCAGCTTGTTCCTGAGGAAGAATCTATTGAAGGTGTACGTCTTAGCTTGTTTTACACCGTTAATGAAGATGTTACCGGTTTAAGCTTTGCCTGGCTTGGTGTAAACAGAGCTACGGGTAATGTTAAAGGCATAGAATGGGGTCTTGGAAACTGGGTTGAGGGTTCCTGCTATGGCTGGCAGGCTGGCCTACTAAACTATGCCAAAAAACGTTTTGTCGGCCTGCAGTACGGTATGGCGAATGTTAGCGAAGGCGATCTCACCGGCATACAGTGGGGCCTTGTGAACTGGACAGAAGGATTCATGCATGGTGTACAGGTCGGCGTTGTAAATGTTTCTAAAGGCGAGTCCGTCGGCATAGATTTAGGTGTGGTGAATTATAACGAAGGGTCATTCCGGGGTTTCCAGGGCGGATTTGTAAATTATGCCGCCGAGATGCACGGGTTTCAGCTGGGACTCGTTAACTACACGAAATCTCTCGATGGTCTTCAAATAGGTCTCGGCAACTACAACGGCAATAAGAAACCCATGGAGTTCACGGTTCTCGCTAATTGGTCGTTCTGAACAGGAAAGCAGGGTGGGCTAAATGTCTATAATAAGTGAATTCAAAGAGTTTGCAATAAAGGGTAGTGCCATAGATATGGCGGTGGGTATTGTAATCGGCGCTGCGTTCGGCAAGATCGTTTCATCTTTAGTGAATGACGTGATCATGCCGCCTATAGGATTGCTGGTAGGCGGAGTAGATTTCAGCAAATTGGCGATAACTCTCAAAGAAGCGACGCTGACCTCCCCGGCCGTTGTCATTAAATACGGGCAGTTCATAAATAATCTGCTTGATTTTACAATTGTAGCATTCTCGATTTTCCTGGTGGTAAAAGCGATTAATAAGCTTAAAAGGAAAACAGGCAAAAAAGCAGAGTTATAAGAAGATGGGGTCATGCTTATCAAAATAAGCATGACCCCATTGCAATTACTATGCCTTCATCAAGAAGTAAATACCCGCATAAACCGGGCGGATTACTTAACGGCTGCTTTCCTTGTGCTTCGAAAAACATTCCTTGCAGTATACCGGACGGTCTTCTCTGGGTTTGAAAGGTACTTCACATTCTTTTTTGCAATCTGCGCAGATTGCCTTATGCATCTCTCTCGGGCCGCTGCCAAATCCACCGCCACCTTGATATCCCATATTACTCACTCCTCTTTCTATTCTCCGGCAAGCTCAGTCTCTGGGCGTGTCGGAGGGTTTTTTACTTCGTTATCAGACTGTGCATTCTTTTTATCCAGCCTGCGCTGTGCTTTGTCTTCTTTCTTCTTTTTCTTTGCCAGTTCCCTGGCATACTTTTTATATGAATAATTATCTCTTGCCAACGTATGCTCCCTGCCTGCCGGCAGGCAGGCTTTTGACCCGGGGGAATCCCGAGTGCCATTATTATACCTCTGAAAGCGCTAAGCGTCAAGAGGAGAGATACCGATGGACAAATGTCGCTGGCGGGGGTACAATAAGAGTAAGGGAGGCAGCAAATGGTATATAAAGGGAAGATAAAGACGAACAAAAAACGCAGGGTATGCAAATTTTTAGGTTGCGGACATATTTTGAGTATATATAATCCTGAGACCTATTGCTACGTTCATCAGCAGGTTAACATGATGCAGATATCATCACTGCCTCTCATAAGGCGCTGAATGAAAATAGTTTTCATAGAGCCTACTGCTTCAGAAGGAAATGTCTACAGTAATTCGGCCATGCCCCTGTTGGGTCCGGTCTACCTGGGGACCATCTTAAAAAAGAGGGGGCATGAGGTAGAGATCTACAACGAAAATATTCATAAGCCCGATTATTCGAAGCTCGACGCAGATCTTATCGGTATTTCCATTTTGACTTCAACTGCCAAGCGGGGTTATGAGATAGCCGGGCAATTCCCCAAAGAGAAGGTGATCATCGGCGGCGTTCACGCAAGCCTGCTTCCTGATGAGGCTCTTCCGTTCTGCAGGCAGGTCGTGGTGGGAGAGGCCGACGATGTCATTGTCGACGTAGTCGAAGGCAGAAGAAAAGAGCCTATTGTTTACGGCACGCCGGTAGAAAATCTGGACACCTTGCCTAATCCCGATTTCACATTAATCAAAGGTTTCTGGCCGTCGTTTCTTACCATGCCCATCTCTACGTCAAGAGGATGCCCTTTTGACTGCAGTTTCTGCTCGGTCACAAAGATCTTCGGGCGCAAATATCGTTTCCGCAGCGCCGAAAATATCATCAAAGAGATGAAATCACGGCACACAAGATCGTTCTTCTTCGTAGACGACAACTTTACAGCTGATCCGAAACGCACGCGGCTTCTGCTGAAACTTCTGTTAGAGAATAAAATAAATCATTGGAACTGCCAGGTACGCTGTGACGCCGCCAGAGATAAAGAGCTCTTAAGACTCATGGCCCATGCAGGATGCAGGACCGTCTGCGTCGGGTTCGAGTCCATAAATCCCACGACGTTACAGGCCTACCAGAAGAGGCAGACCCTAGATGAGATCGTGAGCGCTATACGTTCCTTTCGCAGAAGAAAGATAAAGATCCACGGCATGTTTATTATGGGCGGAGAGGATGACGGCAAGAGCGCCATATGGGAGACCTTGAAGTTCACCATGAAGCATAAGATAGACACTATACAGATGGCGATACTTACTCCGTTCCCGGGCACGAAAGTCTATGAATCTCTCGACGCCCAGAATAGGATTTTTACAAAAGACTGGAGTCTTTATGACGGCCAGCATGTTGTATTTAATCCGAAATTATTATCGGCAAGAGATCTGCAGATTAATACTCTCCAGGCGTATACGAAATTTTATTCTCTGCGCAGGGCATTCGCTTCGCTTATTCAGCTGCACTTCAGAAATGCTATGTTCCGCTTCATAGGCCATTTTACTATCAACGAATGGATAAAACATAATTGTAATATGGCTTGGCTGGCACCAAATAGGCCGCCTCTGAATACTTAGGTGAAAGAGCATGAAAGACTTTTTACCTATCTCGAAAGAGGACTTAAAGAAGCGCGGATGGAACGAACTTGATATTATACTGGTCACGGGTGATGCCTATGTTGATCATCCTTCGTATGGTGCCGTACTTATAGGACGGATGCTGGAGAAAGCCGCCTTTAAGGTCGGCATTATAGCGCAACCGGACTGGCGAATACTCGACGATTTTAAAAAGCTGGGCCGGCCGAAGCTATTTTTTGGCGTTACGGCAGGCAACATCGACTCAATGCTCGCGAGATACACCGCGAATAAAAAAATCCGTAATACGGATGACTATTCGCCGGGAGGACGGCCGCTTCTCAGGCCCGAAAGAGCAAGCATCGTATATGCGAATAAGTTGCAGGAGGCGTTTAAGGGCGTACCGATTGTCCTTGGCGGCATAGAAGCGAGCATGAGAAGGCTCGCCCACTACGATTACTGGTCGGACAAGGTTAGGCGCTCACTCCTCGTGGATTCAAAAGCCGACATACTTGTTTACGGAATGGGCGAGAAACAGATTTTAGAGATAGCCTGCCGCCTGAAAGACTCAGCCGATTTAACCCGCCTGGAAAATATCAGCGGCACAGTCATCGCCCGAAAGTCCCTGGATGGCATCAAGAATTATGTTTTAGTCCCTTCTTTTGAGGAAATAGCCCAGGATAAGGATGCATTTAATGTTGCCTTTGAGGCTATTTATTCTGAATCCGATCCTATTTCCGGTAAGACAATTGCTCAAAAATGCGGCGACAGATTTCTCGTGCAGTATCCCCCAGCAGCCCCCCTTACTACGGAAGAAATGGACGGCATATACGCCCTGCCTTATATGCGAAATTGGCACCCTGTATATAATAAAGACGGCGGCGTACCGGGATTTGAAACGGTAAGAAATTCGATTACTTCTCACCGCGGATGCTCGGGCGGATGCAGCTTTTGCTCCTTATATCTGCATCAGGGCAGAATTATACAGAGCCGCAGTATTAAGTCGGTAGCGGAAGAGATAGCCGCAATCGCCGAAGATAAAAAATTCAGAGGAACAATTACCGACATCGGCGGCCCGACGGCAAATATGTATATGGCAGTGTGCCCTTCATGGAAAAAAACCGGCGCATGCCGTAACAGGCGGTGTCTCGTGCCGGAAAAATGCAAAAACCTTACATTGGGCTATGAACACTCAATCCGCCTGTGGAAGGAGTTAAAAAAGATACCCAGAGTCAAACATGTATTCGTCGGCAGCGGCGTGCGGTATGATTTACTGATAGACCGCTATTCGGATGGATATTTGCATGAATTGTGCGCTGCCCATGTAAGCGGACAACTGAAAGTTGCTCCGGAACATTGCACCGCTTCGGTCCTGGAGCTTATGAACAAACCCGCATTTACGAAATATGAAAAATTTATCGACAGATTTGAAACGGTTAATAAGCGGTTGGGCAAGAAACAGTACCTTGTGAATTATTTCATATCAGGTCATCCGGGAGCGCGTCTGGAAGATGCCCTTGAACTCGCGGTATATCTGGCAAAAAATCATATTCATCCCGAACAGGTCCAGGACTACATACCTTTGCCCATGACTATTTCAGGTGCCATGTATTACACCGGAAAAAATCCGCTTACCGGTAAAACTTTGTATGTAGCTAAGACCCAGAGCGAGAGGGCAATGCAAAGGGCGTTGTTGCAATACAAGAATCCGCAGAACAGAAAATATATACTTCGAGCCCTTAAGATACTCCGTAAAGAGAGCCTGAAAAAGCTCTTCCGGGGAAACAAACCTCTGCAAAGACCCAAATTCGCTTGTTTATAACAGTAATTCCGATATAATATATAAAAGGAGGCTACTGTCATGAGGAAATGGATCGCCTTATTAACATTGTCGGCAGCTTTGTTTCTTTTTTTGTTGTCAGGATGTAATGATTCCGGGAGCGAGTTATCACGTTATCCAAGAATTGCGATACCGGGATATGCCGATAAGGATTATTATCCTCTTCTGTCCGATAAAAACAACGAAATCGTGCGCAACGCAGTATGTAATTTAATAGATCATGCCTCTTCCATGGGTACTTTACTCTCGGATGAAAAGACAGATAAAAACGCCGCAGAATTTATCCTGGCATCGAACACATACAAGAAGATAACGGAATTACTTCAATCAAGAGACGGGAAAATAGTATCTGCCAGCCTGAGGTTTCTGCAGTTATTCGGTCCGAAGTATAACAAAAGAGAAGAGCTGGTGGAATACCTGCTAAAAGTCAAAAACAGAAGTCAGAACGTAAGGTATGAACAGCTGGTCGCATTGAACGCGATAGCCTCGCAAGCGTCGCGCATAAGCGACGCGTTTCTGATAAAATCGCTGAAGGACCCTTCCTGGCTTGTGTCGAGGGCCGCTTATAGCCTGGTTAATACGCTTAAGAACGACAAGATAAGGTTAATGCTTGCCGCAAAATACGGATCGAAGGCTGCCGAATATGAAAAGCTGCTTATCCTTACAGCAATGAAGGATGATTTTTCAAACGACATATTTAAATTTTTGAGTAAAGAGGTATTTGAAACTAAAAACGACAAGATAAAAGATTTTATCCTGTCGGCGCTCAGGAATGCACATGATACGGCCGAAGCCCTGAAATGGGTAGATGAAAATTACGAGAAGCTGTTACCCGAAGAAATAGCCAGGATTAGCGATGATAAGCCTCTTTATGATGATTTTACATCCGCGTTGTATATAATATGCATCAAGAAAGGATGGATGCCGGATAACGGCTTTTTTGGGGATTTATATCAAAATATAAATTTAGCTAAGAGCGCAGGGAGTGAAGAGGATTTATCCGAAGACGATATCAGGAACAGGGCAAATCTGCTAAATGTTGAAAAAGCGATAATGGACAGCCAAATCGCCGGACCCGCGTGGGCGGTGTTTAAAAACGAAAAAGATATGTTAGCCAAAAGCATCGCCGGCGAAATAAAGGCGGAGTACGCCGTCATAGTAAACCAATTTTCGGAAAAAGCCGGCGGCATACTGGATAAATATAACGTAGGCACCGAAAAGAAAAAAGAGTTTTGCGATATGCTGCCGTCGGTATTCATGAACGAAGAAGCTTTCGATAAGGCCGTAGGCCTGTTTCAGATAACAGCGCCGTAAGAAAAATATAAGGAGGAGAGAATATGCGGAAAAAATATTTTTCGGTTATACAACGAGGCTTGTGTTGTCTTGCCGTGGCAGGTATGTTGTTAGCGGTATCAGCAGCTAGGGCGGAAGAAGAGGATAATGAACGGCCGCAAATAGTCTCGGGCCAGGTTGTAGAAGTCGATCCCGCAGGCTCAAAGATTACCATCAACTATCGCGACAGCAGCGCAACTTCGCTTGTATATATGACGCTTTATGTTCCGTCCAGTGCAGTAATTACAGGCGGCATACAAGACATCGTAGGTTTAGATGATATTAATATAGGTGACAGGCTGGAGATTGAGTATACCGGCGATCCTATGGATAATCCTACGGCTAAGCGCATAAAAGATCTTGACCGGACAAACTGGTGAGAAGATAACCGATGATGTTTATAACATTTATACCGTGGTTGTTATTCTGGCTGTTGTTAATACTGCACAAAGCCGAGCCGGCGGCCGTAATGGGGTGCATAGCATCCCTTGCGATTGTTATTACTAATTCGGTAAAAGGCAAGAGCATCAAACCAATGCAGGTTATGACGCTGCTTTTTTTTATTGTTCTCTCGGTGCGTGCGATTTTTTCCGACCTTGAGCAGCATTGGCTTTGGATGCGCATAGCCAATATGCTGTATCTGGCCCTGATAGCGCTTATTTCCATATTACTTAAGCAGCCTTTTACCCTGCAGTATGCGCGCGAGCAGGTTCCGAAAAAGATGTGGCAGGACCCTGAGTTTATAAAAACCAATTATATTGTATCATGGGCCTGGTTTTTTGTATTTATAGCCTGTCTTATTATCCCTGTCTCAAGATTGTTTGGTTTTAATCCGCCCAGAGCTCTCGGTTCGGCTTTCTCCATTGTCAGCGTTTTGGCGGTTAGCAAATTTTCCGAATGGTATGCAAAACGCCGAAAAGTTAAATAGGAAATAAAAATTGGAAGCAATAAAAAGTATAGCAGAGTTTTTTTTACATATAGACAAACACCTTAATGTCGTTATCCAGAACTGCGGCGGGTGGTCTTATGGCATACTATTTATTATCGTATTCGCAGAGACGGGCCTGGTAGTAACGCCGTTTCTTCCCGGAGACTCGCTTCTTTTTGCGGCAGGCACTTTCGCTGCTATAGGTTCTTTTAACATAGTGTCGGTTTTCCTTGTGTTGTTTGCGGCGGCGGTTGTTGGCGACAGCGTGAATTACTTTATAGGCAAGAAAATAGGAGAAGGCATATTCACGAAAGATTCGCGTTTTTTCAAGAAGGAATATCTGGAAAGAACGCACAAGTTTTATGAGAAATACGGCGGCAAAACCATCGTGCTGGCCAGATTCGTCCCTATCATAAGGACGTTTGCTCCGTTTGTGGCCGGGGTGGGAAAGATGAGCTACGGTTATTTCTTTTTTTATAACGTCATAGGCGCATTTTTGTGGGTTGCCGTGTTTGTGGGCGGGGGATTCTTTTTCGGCAACATCCCCCTGATAAAAGAAAATTTTTCGATCGTGATATTTATTATAATATTTGTCTCAATCCTGCCGCCCGTCATAGAATTTGTTAAACACCATAAAATTAACCGTAAAGGCTGAAAATATGAATTTGATTATTATTGCGGCGGGCTTCCTCCTGCTCGCCGGCATAATCTGGCGTAGATGTACAGCTAAAGTCACCGAGACCAAGAGGGCCCTGGATAAGAGCGAAGAGAAATATCGCGAGCTGGTGCAGGGCGCAAATAGCATTATCCTGCGCATGGATGTAAAAGGTAACGTCACTTTTTTTAATGAATTTGCACAAAAATTTTTCGGGTATAAAGAGGCAGAGATTCTCGGACAGAATGTAATCGGCACGATAGTACCGCTCACGGATACTTCCGGCCATGATCTCCGGATGATGATAGACGATATAATGGTTCACCCCGAGCGGTATGTAAATAACGAGAATGAAAATATGAATCGAAACGGCAAGCGGGTATGGATAGCATGGACCAACAAGGCTATACTGGATAAAGGCAACAGCGTCAGAGAAGTGCTTTGTATCGGCAATAATATTACGGCCCTTAAGCAGGCCGAGACAGAAATAGTGAAAGCGAAAGAAGCGGCGGAGAGTGCCAGCAGGGCCAAGAGCTCCTTTCTCGCTAATATGTCGCACGAATTGAGGACGCCTCTTAATGCGATTATAGGATTTTCCGAGTTAATGAAGGACGGGACCGCCGGCCCCATGAGCGATGAGCAGAAGGAATATGCAGGCCATATATGGGAAAGCGGTAAGTACCTGCTTTCGCTTATAAATGATATCCTTGATCTGTCAAAAGTTGAAGCAGGTAAAATGGTGCTTGAATTAAGCGAATTTGACTTAAGAGAACTTTTGAAAAAGAGCCTTGTGTTTATATCGGAAAGAGCGCGGCAACATGGTATCAAGCTGTCATCTGATATTAAAGACGACGTGTGTATGGTAAGAGCCGATGAAAGGAAAGTTAAGCAGATCATTTTTAATCTGCTTTCAAATGCGGTGAAGTTTACTCCCGACGGCGGGAAAATCGGTATTGAGGCCGGGAAAACCGACGGCGGCGGGATTCTGATCTCGGTGTGGGATACCGGCATAGGTATAGAAGTCAAGGATGATGCAAGGGTATTTGCCGAATTCGAGCAGATAGACAATGAATATTCGCGTAAATATGCCGGAACGGGCCTTGGTATGCCTTTAAGCAAAAAATTTGTCGAATTACACGGCGGGAAAATATGGTTTGAAAGCGAGGGAAAAAATAAAGGAACGCGTTTTTATTTTACTTTACCAGTTAATGCAGGTCAGTGAAAGGAGAAGGTATGGCTAAGATTTTAATTGTTGACGATGACACAAAATTATTAGCACTTTATTCGGCTATTCTTAAAAAAGAGGGATATGAAGTACTCACGGCTTCCGAAGGGAAGACGGGCATCGATCTGGCCATTGCCAATATGCCGGACATGATTCTTCTTGATGTGATGATGCCCTCTATGGAGGGCGGGGAGGTCTGCGAGACTTTGCAGGAGAACACAAAGACCATGAATATCCCTGTGGTTTTTCTGACGTCCTTAGTAAAGGAGGAAGAAGTAGAGTACGGAAAAGGGGATATCGGCGGCCACGAGTATATATCCAAATCTACCCCTAAAGATAAACTTATCGCGCGCATCAAGAGAATTTTATCCGAGGAATCACGCTAAACTGTGACAAAACAGGAGGTGCATATGCCGAAGGCGCAAAAGGTGTTTCTTGTTTCTTTATTTGTAGCCGCCGCAATTTTTTTATTTATGAGTGAAGCAAAGAGCTGGCGGCCAAGGTCTACTACACCGCATCCGAGAGGTACCGTCCCGACTGCGGCGGGTGCGCGGGCAAGACATCATCAGTATGTCCGTTCCCACGACTTTAATCACGACGGGAAAGTGAATACAAGAGACCGTCTTTTGTGGATCAGGGATCACGCAGACGGTTACTCAACAGTTTATATTACGGATGACGATGCGGATATCATTGAAATAATGGATATTGATGGTGACGGAGACGTAGAGTTAAATGAAATACAGATTTTTTATAAGACCTACGATAGCAACAAAAACGGCGTTCTTGAGGATAAAGAGATAGACGCTGCCGTAGATTAAATGGAAAAGCCTTGCCACGGCCGGCTGTTCCGTATATAATTAACTACCGTGTAATTATACCAGTGTGCCTGTAGCTCAGTTGGATAGAGCATCTGCCTTCTAAGCAGAGGGTCGCGTGTTCGACTCACGCCAGGCACGCCAAATTTTGCGAAGCAAAATTTGATCCTGAAGCGCCGTTAAATGATGCGACGAATAGGAGCATAATAGGCGCGGAAGGACCTTATCAGTTTGCGAAGCAAAATTTGATCCTGAAGCGCCGTTAAATGATGCGACGAATAGGAGCATAATAGGCGCGGAAGGACCTTATCAGTTTGCGAAGCAAAATTTGATCCTGAAGCGCCGTTAAATGATGCGACGAATAGGAGCATAATAGGCGCGGAAGGACCTTATCAGTAACTTATTAGAATATATCCCTCGGAAGCTCTTGCTCATCGCTTCCTCGGGATAAATTCGACCATCAAACTTACGTTCACTTCGTTCCGTAAGCTTGGGTCTCATTTACGGGGTGTAGCGCAGTTGGTTTAGCGCGTCTGCTTTGGGAGCAGAAGGCCGTCAGTTCGAATCTGACCACCCCGACCATTTTTCTTGCCTTAGGAATAAAAATCAATGGATAAGCAAAAACCGCAAATTCTGGATTTTGATCAGGCAACCTCGCCGACAGAGCTTATTTTTCAGAAGCTTGAGACATTGGAGAAAGGGCTTACCGAAAAAGAAGCCAAAAACCGCCTGAAAGAATACGGATTCAATGAACCCGCCAAGAAGAAGAAAAGGACCATTTTTACTCAGATAATTTCAAAATTCGCCAACCCCCTTGTCATAGTCCTCCTTATTATTGCGGTGTTTTCCATGTTCTTCGGCGAAAAAATAAGCGCTCTTTTGGTTTTGCTGATGGCTATAGGTAGCGTGCTTTTGTCTTTCGCACAGGAATATAGGGCGGGAAAAGAGGCGGAGAAGCTCAGCGAAATGGTCCGCGCTACCGCGACTGTTTACAGAAACGGCAAAGCAAAAGAATTGAAGATAAGAGAGATAGTGCCGGGTGACATAGTCGATCTTTTTGCAGGCGATATGATTCCGGCAGACTTAAGGATTATCAGCAGTAAAGATCTCTTTATTAACCAAGCCTCTTTGACGGGTGAATCGCTGCCTGTAGAAAAATTTGCCGGAGCGATACAGCCGAAAGGCCGCTCGTTATCGGAGCTGACCAATATAGCATTCATGGGCTCAAGTGTTGTCAGCGGAACAGCTTTGGGTGTCGTCGTTAAAACGGGCATCGCTACTCAATTCGGCGAACTTTCGAAGCGGCTTGCTACCATGCGGGTTGACACAAGTTTCGACAGGGGGATGAGACAATTTACATGGCTTATGATCCGCTTTATGCTGGTACTTGTAGTTGTCATTTTTGCTGTTAACGCATTTCTTAAAGGTAATCTTATTGAAGCTTTTCTTTTTTCGCTGGCAGTAGCGGTCGGCCTTACTCCGGAAATGCTTCCCATGTTAGTGGCGATAAATCTGTCGAAAGGCGCCATCTCAATGGCAAAAAAGGATGTTATTGTCAAACATCTCAATTCGATACAGAATTTCGGTGCCATGGATGTCCTTTGCACTGACAAGACCGGCACATTGACTATGGATAAAATAGTTCTGGAAAAACACTGCGACGTAGTCAGGCAAGAGGATGATGACGTTCTGCGGTATGCCTACATAAACAGTTTTTACCAGACAGGGTTAAAAAATCTTCTGGATAGAGCCATACTCAATCATGGTAAGTTATTGGTTAAGCAGTATAAAAAAGTCGATGAAATGCCCTTCGATTTTTCCAGAAAGATCATGTCGGTAGTCGTTGATGTCGACGGTAAACATAAGCTTATTTCCAAGGGTGCACCCGAAGATATTTTCAAGAGATGCACCAAGTATGAATTGGAAGGCGAAATACTTGACATGGAAGAGCTGATACTTTCGGATTTAAAAGAGGAATATGACAAGTTAAGCGCGGACGGCTTCAGAGTTTTAGCGGTAGCGTATAAAGAAATGGACGTTAATAAGGAAGTATATTCAAGAGATGACGAAAAAGACCTGGTCTTGAAGGGTTATGTAGCATTTCTGGATCCGCCGAAACCATCAGCCAAAGAAGCAATACTAGCGCTAAAAAAGC
>JAQUMG010000017.1 GCA_028718265.1 Candidatus Omnitrophota bacterium | reverse complement strand
AAATACATATTGGTTTTTGAGGGACTGGCGGATGCGGCTTCCCGGACGGTGTATGCGCTCCTTTTCCGAGACCTTCGAGATGTTCTTCGACAAGCTTGTTTATTGTCTTTATTATATCATCAAAATTCAAGGGCAGAGGTTCTTCTTCTTTGGTTCTTGTATGTTTCAAAATAAACTTTTCAGCCACCGTATCAATGCATCTTCTGAGTTTAACCCACACCGCCTTTCTGCTTTCAAACCCTTCATGATTGGCCATTTCAATAGCCCACATTTCTTCATCGAGTTTCTCATCAAGCTGGCAGTATCCATAACACCGATCACGTAGATTTTCGGGCGTAGAGGCCGGGAGCGGATAACGCAAGACCGTCATCCCACCCCTTTGTATGGCTATACCTGTAAGGGATGGCTTTATGGGACTCTTGGCCAATTTGATCTTAAGCCTTTTTATCTTCCCATGCTCGCCATTAATGGCAAGATCCAGCTTCTCTTCGAAATCATGTGTATCTGGAAATTGCGGAAGTTGTACACGATGGATATTATCATTAACCACAACGTCTATTTCTATATTGTAATTTCTTATTATCTCCCACCACGATTCTGATAATTGAATGGCAAGCTCTCCCCGTTCAATATCAGTTACAAGGTCTTCTTTAACATTCAAAATCCATATTCGTGTACCGTGATGATTCAGGGGTTGAACAGAAAGAAAAAAATCACTGATATATTTTAAACTGCCATCTTTTTTCTTCCAATCTGCCGGATCTGAATGTTCTGGAGTATCGTTACTTTTTAGATATCCTGTATTATTTCTTATGGAATATTGGTATTGCTGTGTCTTGTAATCTATGGATTCAGTAATAATGGTATTGATGGAAGAAAAATATAAAAGTAGAGTCTTACCTTGGCCCCATCGCCCTATACCACCACTGTAAGAAGCTGCTTTTGTAGATATCCAGTGGGAATGAAAAGCTTTCCATCGTTCATCATCCATTCCGTTTGTGCCAAAATCTTCCAACATTAAAACATTTTTTATACCATCCAGATTTTTGTAAAACTGATATACCATCCTGAAATCTGTTCCCTTTTTCCTGTTTATTCTTGCCTCCCATGAATTTTGAAGCGTATCCTTTACAAAGCCTCTTATTTTATCTTCATATTGACGCCCGATAAGTTCGTCTAACTTGCTAAGATCAGTTTCGACTTTTCTCATGAGTGGCCCCCTTTTATTTATAGCTTAAACCGTTCCTCTTTGGGAAAATGAAATTTTGACTTGGTGGATTTCAGATGTTTATCTATTGTCGCAAATATCTTATCGATCTCGTCCTCTGTATACTCGTATGCCTGTCTGTTTGAACAGTTACCCAAAACTTTTATTTTCTGAAGAACAGCATTTGTTCTTGCCGTTGCAAGTCTCTTGAACCTTTCACGGCGATTTTCTGTATTTGAAGCCATTTTCTCCTCCTTATATAATTAATTAACCTATTGCAAGGGTTATCAACTGTTTAAATAGTAACAAAATATTTGCATTCTGTCAACAAGAAAACGCATCATATTATAGGTATCTGTGCCAAAAGAATAACAGCGGCATTTAGTGGGCAAATTTTGGGCGCATCAAAATTTGCCCACTAAATCATATTTTGGCAATATGGCTCGGCAGCCCGCCGTCCACGAGATCATTTTGGATTGTAGAAGGCGGGCGCGGACGAGCCTGTAGCTGTTTTACATGCATCTATGCTTCAGCGGGTAGGGCAAGGACGCACACGGCCGCAGGCCGGGTGCGGGCGGCCTGCGGCCGTGCCGAGTCATATCAGAGATCCTTTTTCTTACAGCCGTGAATTGTATTCGGCAAAATTAAAGGAAAGGTTCGTTGATAGTCTGAATGGGGAGCCAAAATTAAAAAGCCGCATTAAAATGCGGCTTTTTAATTTTGATCCTGAGGCAGCGTCAGAAATGCGAGCAAGAGCGCGCATTTTAGCCAGCGAAGGACCTTATTGCTTAAACCCTCTGCAATTAAATATGTTGCAGAGGGTTTTTGTTTGAGGTAGAATTATGGGGTATGGATGGCAAGGTGAAAACGAAAGTATCTAAGAGAAAAACGGGGGGACGTAGCACTTAGGGACGGGTCACTGCGGAAGAAACTCTGAAGATGATAAACGGATATAAAGGAGTCAGTACAAAATGACAAATACACCAAAAACCAAAGTTAAACTTTCAAACGCTTTTAAAGACTTTGTTATAATCCTTATCGCCATCATCATAGTATTTATTCTTTCATATCATTTTAATGTGTTTGCGTTCTTAATGGAATTGTTCAAAAAAGATCCCTGGACGATAACTTTGGTCGATGAAATCATTACCGGCCTCCTGACTTTAAGCATCGGTCTGGCCATTTTCGCCTGGCGCAGGTTTTTGGAGCTCAAGAAAGAGACGGCTGAACGTATGAAACTTCAAGAAGAATTGCTTATAATGGCTAAGACAACGGCAGAAGCCACTAAAATTGTTAATAAAGAGCTCCGTAGTGAAATTGAGTATCATCGAAACAAAAATAAATAAAAAACTATTCGGACAATGATCTTTCTCTAAAAAAGGACTAGGCCATGCCCAAAAAAATATTAATACTATCCGGAAGCCCCAAAAAGAACGGCAACACAGAAACGCTCATAAACTGGTTTATCGAGGGTGCGCGCTCAAAAGGCGCCAAAACTGAAACCGTCCGTCTGGCTTTCCTCAAATATAAGGCCGCGGGCTGCACCTCCTGCAGGGCATGCCAAAAACTCGACGAATATGAGTGTGTCATCAATGACGGAGCAAAACCTGTCCTTAAAAAAATGATAGAAGCCGATGTCATAGTCTTTGCGACGCCGCTTTACTTTTTTAGTGCGAGCGCGCAGACTAAAATCATTTTTGACAGAATGTTCTCGCTTTACAAATGGGATAACGCCGCCAATACAATGGAAACGCCGTTAAAGGGTAAAACTCTGGTCGTAATCGCAAGCGCTTTTGAGGATGTCGGACTCGATGCCCTGGAAAAACCTTTTAAGCTAACAGCAAGCTATACCAACATGAAGTTCGCCTCCCTCCTCATCCCGAATGCCGGTGTATCCGGCAACGTCAGGAACAAGCCCGGCGTCCGCGGAAAGGCCGTTGCATTGGGAAGAAAAGCGGCGCTGCTTATCTTATCGCTATGCTGCCTCTCGCTTATGACAGGGTGCGCATATCTTCCCGCCAAACCGTCTTCTTCTTATACTAAAAATCTCTACAGGCGTATTCCGTATACTACGGAAGGCCGCTACAGAGCGATGAACATATTTTACGCTACTACGAGGGGCATCAGAAATACAAAAGACTCCTCTCTCTTCTTTAATAACAACATGGCGGAAAACCTGACTTATGGTAATCTTACCATAAAAATAGACCCTAATATAAAAATAGGAAAAATGCTGCCGCACCGGCTTGAACGAAGAGGATTGATAGGCATACAGGATGTCCAAAAGTCGGAAGAGGATACCTTTATAAACCAATTAAGCGATGCGGTAAAAAATTCCCCTCATAAATCTTTGCTCGTAATAGTATTCGGCTACAATGATGACTTTGAGGCTACGGCGATAAAGGCCGCATATTTTTCGTATCTCCTCGACGTAAACACTCCTGTCCTGCTTTTTGACTGGCCGGGAAACCAGCCCCTTCCCATCAGGGGATATAAAAAAGCGCGCACTTACGCGATAAGTTCGGGGCCGTATCTGGGGGATCTTCTGACCAGGATTATACGGGATGTTAAACCGGAAAATCTGTGGATCAAGGCATCCAGTTTAGGCTGCCAGATCGTGTGCGACGCCTTCGACCGGATGTATAAGTATGAAGACCTCTCAGACCCTGATACGGAAATAACTCATGTAATACTGGCGGCACCCGATGTAAGCGAAAATGAATTTGACGCGCAGTTTAAAAACGAAATAACGGCGTTTTCAAAAAAGCTGACCGCTTATGTCTCCTCAGATGATACGGCACTCCTCATAAGCGGAATAATAAACCGCGAAAAACGCCTGGGGCGCGAAGAGATAAAAGAAAATGAACAACTTGACGAAACAAAGGATTTATTATACCTCAAATCTCTGAATCCCGACGCCGTGTCTATTATTGATGTAACCCCTATAAACAACTCAAGCTATAAGCACGGCTATTACCTAGAATCACCGGAATTTTATAATGATTTTTATATGCGTCTCTTCAGCGGCGACTCTCACGCGAACAGATGCCTTTATCTTCTGAAAACCGAGAATAATGTAGACTACTGGGTCTTACGCGGCAGTGAATAAATAATGTACGCACTAAAAGGTTTGGTCACACCTGAAAAGACCCAACACCACGCGGAGATATTAGCAAACCGCATACGCAAGCGATTCCGCCATTTATCAAAACATTTCAGACGCCAGAACATCGACTGCTTCCGGCTCTACGACTGGGATATCAAAGAAGTTCGCGCTGTGGTCGATTGGTATGCCGGCCACGCGGTAATTGCCGAATATGTTCGGCTGCAGACCGGTCCGGAGTGGCTTCCCCAAATGGCAAAAGCGGTAGCCGAAGCCCTGAATCTTCCGCCGGAAAATGTCCATTTCAAGCGCCGGCAGACAAAGACAAAAAAAGGCCCGCGCTATAAAAGAATAAGTTACGAAGGTAAGCGTTTCGAGGTACGCGAGCGGGATCTCCGCTTCTGGGTCAATCTGGATGATTTTCTTGATACCGGGTTATATTCCGATCACCGTGACACCCGGGTTATTATCAGAAAACTGGCGGCAGAAAAAGATTTTCTGAACTTATACGCGTATACCGGTGCCTTTACGTGTGCCGCGGCAGCCGGCGGCGCCAGGACAACTGTTACCGTAGACCGGTCATCCACACATCTCAAATGGGCGAAGGACAACCTAGAACTGAACAATCTCTGGGGCCCGCGGCATTCCCTCGTGCAGTCGGATGTAATGCAGTTCCTGAAACAGGCCCATCGCCAGGGTAAGCGGTTTACGCTTGCCTTCGTCGATCCTCCGTCGTTTTTTAATGACCTGAATCGCGGGGTATCTTTCGATATCAACCGCGACCATCCCGCCCTCATCCGGGACGTTCTGAAGGTAATGGCTCCGGGCGCTCTGGTGTTTTTCTCTACCAATCACCAGCGGTTTGAACCGCGTCTCGACGGCCTTCCCGTCAGGGATCTGGCCGAGATCACGCAGGCAACCATTCCCGAAGATTACCGCAATCGTCAGGTTCACCGATGCTGGCGGATGACAGCAATATAATGTTGCGAAGAACCCTTATTTAGGATAAAATAAACGCAAGAAAGAAGGTATTGTATGACAAAGAAACTTTTAATTATAGCGATGATACTGTTTTTATCGACAATGGGTGTTAACATTCACGGAGGAACATGCGGCATGAATAATAATATTGTAGTTTTAGAAACAAATCAGGGCGCGATAGAGATAGAGCTTATGCCTGACGTAGCTCCGAAGGCATGCGAAAATTTTACCGGCCTTGTCGAAAAGAAATATTATGACGGGATAACATTCCACAGAGTTATAAAAGGTTTCATGATACAGGGCGGCGATCCGACCGGAACGGGCCGGGGCGGAACATCTATCTGGGGAAAAGCATTCTCGGATGAGGTAAGTCCGGATATCAAGTTTGATAACTACGGTATACTGGCTATGGCTAATGCCGGACCCGACACCAACGGAAGCCAATTCTTCATTACCACTGCCAAGACTCCGTGGCTGAATATGCATCATACGATATTCGGCAAAGTCATTGCCGGTTATGACATAGTCCGGAAGATAGAAAGTACAAGCACCAATTCGTCCGGCAAGCCCCTTGTCGAGCAAAAAATCGTCAAGGCATACACAAAAAAATAGCCGCTCGATTCATTGACACAATGCGGATAATGTGATAAACTTGTGCAAAAGGAGGTAGCTATGGACGCGATTACACCATTAAAGGAGTTGTTGCTGCGCGGCTGGTCTTTCCTCGTTCAATTTTTAACGGCTGTCCTTGTATTCATCGTCGGCTGGTTAATAGCAAAGTTAATCATGGTCTTTGTAACCAAGATGCTGAAGGCCATACGGTTAGATTCTATAGCCGAAGAGACAAAGGTTGCGGAATTTTTAAGGAAAGGCGGTGTGAAGTACACACTGTCTGAATTGCTGGGCGTCATTATATACTGGGTAATCATTTTAGGGGTACTGATATCCGCTTTGGATCTCATGGCCTTAGTAGGCGTTTCTAATCTGCTTGATAAGATACTCTTATACCTGCCGAGCGTAATAGGTGCTATCATAATATTAGTCCTCGGTATATTCATCTCGTCCTTTGTAGCCACGATAGTAAAGGCGATCACCGCCAACGTCGGCGTCAACCAGGCAAGTATGTTGTCGAAGATAGCCCAGATTGCGATAATCATTTTCACGGTCGTCATCGCGCTGGACGAACTAAGAATAGGCACTGTAATAGTTTCTGCGATGAATATAGTGCTTGGAACTGTCGGCCTGGCTCTCGGGTTAGCGTTCGGCCTGGGTTCAAAGGATGTAGCAGGAAAATTAATATCCGAATGGGTTGATAAGTTAAAGAATAATAGATAATATTTTAAGGCAAATAAAAAACCCGCGTTTATTTTTGTAAACGCGGGTTTTTTATTTATTCCGTATTATCGCTTATTTAACAAGTCTATATGTTTCGCGGGCTATCATTAATTCTTCGTTTGTAGGCACAACAAGTACCTTGACCCTTGAATCATCGGTGGTGATTATCTTCTCTTTGACTGCGGAATCGTTCTTTTCTGCATCTATGGTTACGCCCAGGAAAGAGAGTTTCTCGCATGCGGCGCTTCGGGTGGAAGCGTGGTTCTCCCCTATTCCCGCTGTGAATACTATGGCATCCACCCCATCCATGGCCACTATATAAGAACCGATATATTTCTGAATTCTGTCTATGAACACCTCGAACGCAAGCTTTGCCTTTTTATTGCCGTCTTTAAGCGCTTCATACACATCGCGCATATCGCTTGAAATCCCGGACATACCCAGTAACCCGCTCTTTTTATTCAGGAGAGCATCTATATCTTCGGCGGAAAGGCCTTTTTCTCTCATCAGGTATAAAACTATGGCGGGATCTATATCGCCCGAACGCGTCCCCATCAATAGTCCTTCAAGCGGCGTGAAGCCCATGCTCGTATTGACAGACTGCCCGTTTTTCACGGCGGTAATGCTACAGCCGTTGCCCAGATGAGCAATTATCAGCCTTAAGCTGTCCAGCGGTTTTTTAAGTATCTCAGCCGTTCTTAAGGCAGCGTACTTATGCGATGTACCGTGAAAACCGTATCGCCTTATTCTGTCCTTTTCATAAAAACTATACGGCAGACCGTAAAGATAAGCGCTCGGAGGAATCGTCTGGTGAAAAGCCGTATCGAAAACGGCGACGTGTTTTATGTTTGGAAGCAGTTTCTGCGCTACTTCAATGCCCAGTAAGTTTGGCGGATTATGAAGGGGGGCAAGTCTAAAATACGACTTTATGGTCTTCCTGACTTCTTCGTTTATGACCGTAGAATCCGAAAATTTCTCGCCGCCGTGTACTACCCTGTGCCCAACGGCACCGATCTCGGATATGTTTTTTATTACGCCGTGTTCTTTATGGGTAAGAAAATCAAGCGCCAGCCTGATGGCAGACTCATGATCCGGTATTTCCCTGGATATTTTTTCTTCTTTGCCGTCCGCGGGAATATGCAGCAGGTCGGATTTCTTCAGGCCGATCCTCTCCACCACACCCCTGGCCAGCTCTTTTTCGTCTTTTACGTCAAAAAACTTATACTTTACGGAAGAGCTGCCGGAATTAATTACCAATATGTTCATATATTTTCCTGCTTATTTTGGAAAATATTTTAACATTATTAAATACAATTAGCAACCTAAATATTCCCTTCTTAAATTAACATTTTATGGTATACTTAAACCAAATGGCGGGTAATTATCTATTCAAAATAACTGTCCTTATACTAATTATGGCGACTGTTGCGGTTGCCGCTCTGGCCATAGGCCTCGACAAAAGGCAGGCCACCACGCTTGCTATATTTTCAATGTCCATCCTGGGCGCGCTACTCTTTTGGGAATGCCGTGTCAGTTTCGCCTTTTTCGGTTCAAGCCTGCTTCTTCTATTCCGCATCATCACATTTCAGGAATTCATCCTTCTTTCTTCCATGGAAATAATACTATTCCTGATAGGAATGATGGTAATTGTCGGTTTCCTGAGAGAAATAGGTTTCTTTGCGTGGATATTAGGTAAAGCGATTGTTATAAATATGACAGCCCGACAGTTATTCATAGCGCTCATGTTCAGCTCTACCATCTTCGCGTGTATGCTTGACGAAGTAACATCGATCATGTTAATGCTCATGCTGATATTCGAAATCAGCGACTACTATGAGGTAAATCCGGTGCCGTTTATAATAGCGTCAGTATTTGCGACTAACGTGGGCTCTTCCGGAACAGTGCTCGGCAACCCGATAGGCATACTGATCGCGACAAAAGCGTCATTGACCTTCGAGGATTTTATAACTCACGCTTTCCCGCTCACGATGCTGAGCCTGGCTATAATTATGTTACCTCTTATGTTTTTATTCAGGAAATCCATTCACGAGCTGGACGCACGCATGAAAGAGTTTGGCTCAAACGATATCCTGGCCAAATTATTAAACGTTCCGCCGGAGAAAAAGATTAAAATAGGAATGGTCATTTTTACGATTACCATGATCGTCATCGCATTGCACCACCGGCTGGAATTACTGATGGGGCTTGAGTTAAACACGATACTGCTCATTACGCCGCTTATTTCCGCGAGCTGTATAATGATATGGCGGCACCATAAGGCAAGGGACTATATCGAAAAAGATGTCGAGTGGTGGACGCTGCTTTTCTTCATTTTTCTCTTTGCGCAATCAGGGAGCCTGATGCATGTAGGCATAGCTGATTTTTTTGCCAATAAACTTATGACGCTCGTGGAAGGAAGCCGCACCATCCTTGTCAATATAATATTATTCACAAGAGGAACCGTCTCCGGCGTCCTGGATAACGTAGTGGTAGTCGCAGGCTTTATACCTATCGTCAAGGAACTTGTGAAGCTGAATGCAGGCTATTCCGTTCTCTGGTGGGCGCTGCTCTTCGGCGCCTGCTTCGGCGGGAATATGACCATTATAGGTTCTACCGCCAACATAATAGCCATAGGGGCTCTGGAAAAAGCGAGAAAGACAAGCATTACGTTCTGGGAATGGCTCAAGCCGGGACTTGTAATAAGCGTTATAAGTCTTGTGGTTATTTGGCTGCTTTTGCTGCACCTGCCGTATTATCAATAGCGCCTTCCGGCGTGCTCAGTTCAAGCGTTTTACTCACCCGATCATTAAGCCAATTCAATATAACGGGATATACTTCTTTTGCCGAATCCTTGCCCAGAATTAAATCGCAATGGCCGTAATCCGCGGAATAACCGTCTGCTTTTGAAAATATCACTACCTTCTTGTCTTCCGAGCCGACCATCGCATAAGTCTTTTGTAATCCCTCTTCACTTACAAAACCGTCTTTATTTCCGCCCAAGATCAGCACAGGCGTATTGATAAGGCGCAAATTAGCCGTATAGCTATAGTTATTATCGCTTGATACCATTTTGCCGGTCTTTATGGAATCGGAGAACTGAGCAACGACGCCGGGAGAAGTATCGTCTATCGCGGTGTGAAAGAACTTATACATAACGTCCGTTTCCATATTTTTACTATCCATAAGAAGCTCTTCTATCGGGCTTTTTACGGCACCAAGCGTAATATTTCTAAACTGGGAAGCTGCCGTAGTATTTATCAATAAAGATGCCGTAAGCAGCGGTTTTTGATTAGCTATCATTTTAAGGCCCGTGCTCAAAGGCTGGGTTATAACCATCATTGAACCGATGGGGACAAAGCCTGCGATTTTATCTCTGTCGTGGGTTTCTACTTCCAGATAACCGAACATTATAATACCGCCCATACTGTGGCCTATCCAGTAAACCTTGTCAAAGCCGGATTCTTTTATTACGAGATCTATTATGGCAGGCACGTCCTGGTGAATGTGGTCATCAATGGTCCAGTCGAATTTCGTAAGATCGAGGGGTGCTTTCATCAGCACCTGCGGCACATTAACTATATCCAATTTTAACATGCCTCTCATATCGGCAAGAATAGGTTTTGAACTTAATCCTGACCCTCTTAACGACGGTACCCACACATCATAGCCATCGCTCGCCAGATATCTCGCCAAAGAACATTTTTTACTCAGGTCCCAGAAACTATTATTGATATTAAAACCATGGCAGAGAATGACGGCGCCTTTTTTCTTTACGGGGCTGTCTTTTAAGGCGTATCTGTTCACCGAAAGAGTCCAGCCATCGCTGGTCTTTGTGCTGTATACTTTGGTCATAACCTGAAGCGGTGCATCCTCGCCTTCGGCAAAAATATACGATAAATCAAGAAATATAAAAGCTGCTACAGCTATTAAAATTGCCGTTTTTTTCCTGGCTGCGTTCACAAAAACCTCCTCAGCGCTTACCAACCGCTCTTTCGTCAAGCCACTTTAATATTACGGGGAAAACTTCTGCCTGTGAATTTTTTCCCAGAATCAGGTCGCAATGCCCGTAATCTACGGAATAACCGTTAGCTTTTGAAAATATGACGATGCTCTTGTCGCTTGATGAGATCGCTTCATAGGTACTCCGCAGCCCCTCCTCCGTAACAAAGCCGTCTTGCCCCCCGCCGGCAATCAGCACAGGCACTTTAACACGATTCATTGCATCTGTATAATTAAATTTTCCGTCGGCTGACAGCATCTTGCCGGCATTCAGCGAATTCAGGAATTGTGTCATAATGCCGGGAGAGGTATCGTCTATAACCAATCTGAAAAATCTGTATATAACGTCTGTTTCCATATTTTCTTTATTCATAAAGATTTCTTCGATGGGGATTTTTACTGTTCCCAGCGTATAATTTCTAAGCTGAGATGCGACGGTAGCGTTTAATAGCAACGCCGCTGTCAACAACTGTTTCTTGTTGGCCGCCGCCTCAAGGTAAGGATTCAGGGGTTTCGGTATGATCATCATCGAGCTCAGGGAAATAAAACCTGCGACATGATTACGGTCTTCCGATTCGAGATAACCGAATACTATGATACTGCCCATGCTATGGCCTACCCAGTAAACCTTATCGAACCCGGATTCTTTTCTGACAAAATCGATTACGGCGGGAATGTCTTTATGGATGTGGTCGTCAATGGTCCAATTAAGCTTTGTAATGTCGGCCGGCGCCTTCAGCAGCATCCTCGGTATGGCTTGTATTTCAAACCGTATCATGCCTTTTAAATCGGAAAAGATCGGTTTTGAGCTTAAGCCGGATCCTCTTAATGACGGCACCCACACATCATAACCATTGCCGGCAAGATATCTGGCTATGGAACAATGTCTATCGAGATCCCAGAATTTATTGTTTATATTAAAGCCGTGACAAAGAATAACCGCCGCTTTTTTTTGCGGGGATCCGTCCTTTAAGGTATACCTGTTTACGGAAATATTCCAGCCGTCTTCGGTTCTTACATTATATTCCTTAACTTTGATTTTCGGCACGGTGTCTTTAACATCAGCTGCTTCTGCGTAAACATTAAAATTCAAAACCGCAAGAACCGCTAAAGAAATTAAAAATAATTTTGCCGCCGGAACCGACTTCATGAACATCCTTTCTTATTTATGTTTTAAGCCGTATAATTTCTTGAGGTGTCCTTCTTCCGAAGCTATTATTGAATCCACCATAGCTTCTTCGCCTTTTTTTATATGCTTCTTTATATTATGCAGAAAAATTATGAAATCTTTCTCGAAATTTATACCGGCTTTAACGGCGTCTTCTTCGTTTATATCCGTCTCAAGTAATTTTTCGCAAGCCCTGTCGCACTTAAAAGCGCTATCTTCTGCCATAGCTTTTATATAAAGAATATATTCGCCGGGATAAGCCTCCACCGGCTTATATGCGGTAAGGCTGTTATCCCACTTGCTCAGCTCTTCTATGTGCCTGCTCTCTTCTTCGGCTAATTGTTTGAATATCCGGCTTACGTGAAAGTTTTTGCTGTTCTTCGCCAGTGTCTTATAAAGCGCCAGCCCCTTTTCTTCCGCCTTGATCGCCAGCTCCAGGGCTTCTTTTCCGGTTAATATGTCATCCATATTTTTAACCTTTCGTCTTTTCCATTTTGAAAGTTTTCTGCTATCCCCTGCAAAGGACCGCCGATGCTACAAGTGCCGACGCTAATAATCTATATATCACGAATAACGTAAAAGGACGGTTTTTGACATATCTGAGCAGGAAATGTACCGCTATGATGCTGCTTAAAAAAGCGGCGGCAAATCCGCTGAAAAATACCGGCCATGATAGCGTACTATTTATTTTTGCAACATCGATTAAGCCCTTAAGTCCGGCCGCGAAAACGATCGGCGCAATAAGCAGGAATGAAAACCGCACGGAACTCTCACGGTTAAAACCCAGCAAAAGAGCCATGCTCATCGTTATGCCGGAGCGCGATACGCCGGGAATAATGGCAAGCATCTGGGACGCGCCTATCAGAAAAGAAGTACCCAGAGTAAGCATATCAATGGATTTATCTTTTTTTCCTGCGGAATCGGCCCAGTAAAGAATCAGACCAAAAAGTCCCAGCATAACGGCGACGGATAAGGGGTTTCTGAAATATTCCTCTATCACAGTACCAAAAAAAAGGCCCGCAAGTCCCGCGGGTACTGTCGCGATTATTATATACCAAAGCATCCTTCTTTCTTTCCGCAAAATTCTTATCCAGTCTTTCCTGAAATATAAAAGAACGGCGAAAAGTGTCGCGAGATGCAGAGAGGCATCAAGCGCGATGCTATGTTCTTCCCATCCCATAAGCCATGGCACCAGGATGAGATGGCCCGAGCTGCTTATAGGTAAGAATTCTGTCAGGCCCTGAAGCAGGCCCAATATTATCGAGTGTATCAGGCTTGGCATAATTAAATTATACCTATAAAAAAAGATCGTTGCAAGCGTTTTCGATTAGCGCGTTGAGCTCCCAAATTTATCCTTGCCTCTTCTTCGGATTGTGATATAATACATTTCCTATGACAGAAAATAAGAAGCTTAAAAAATGGATCAGGGAAATGGCTGCTTTGTGCGGGCCCGAAAAGATAGTGTGGATAGACGGCTCCGAAGAAGAAAAGAAGCGGCTTGAGCGCGAAGCCTGCAAATCGGGCGAGATGATACGGCTTAATCAGAAAAAACTTCCCGGATGCCTTTATCACAGGACCGCACGAAATGACGTCGCCCGTACAGAGCACCTGACTTACATCTGCACGTCTAAAAAGTCCGATGCCGGTCCTACGAATAACTGGCTGGCGCCTTCTTTAGCATACCGACGGGCAAGAAAAATATTCAAAGGCTCTATGAAGGGAAGGACTATGTATGTAATCCCCTTCTCTATGGGGCCCGTAGGCTCTCCATTCAGTAAAACCGGAATAGAACTTACCGACAGCATATATGTGGTCCTCAACATGCGTATCATGACACGTATTGGAAGCGAAATCCTTAAGCAGCTTGGTCCCAACGGCGAATTTACTAAATGCCTTCATTCCAAGGCCCAGCTCGACATTAACAAAAGAATGATCCTGCATTTTCCGGAAGACAATACGATATGGAGCGTAAATTCCGGTTATGGCGGTAATGTGCTCTTAGGCAAAAAATGCATGGCATTGCGGATAGCGAGCTATATCGCCAAAAAAGAAAACTGGCTCGCGGAACATATGTTAATACTGGGGGTAGAATCGCCCAACGGTCATGTAGAATACGTAGCCGCTGCATTCCCCAGCGCATGCGGAAAGACTAATCTGGCGATGTTGATACCGCCAAAAGGTTTAGAGCGAAAAGGATACCGGATATGGACAGTGGGCGACGATATAGCATGGATGCGCGTAGATTCCGACGGCACGTTATGGGCAATAAATCCGGAAACCGGGTTTTTCGGCGTCGCACCCGGAACAAATTCCAGGAGTAACCCCAATGCAATGGCTACAATAAAAACTAATACTATATTTACCAATGTACTGCTTAAACCGGATAAAACAGTGTGGTGGGAAGGCGGTGATGAGCCGCCTCCGCCAAAAGGCATGGACTGGAAAGGTTATCCATGGCAGCCGGGAATGGTTAATGAAAACGGAAAATATATTCCCGGCGCACATCCGAACAGCCGCTTTACTGCACCGGCAAAACAATGCCCTTCTATATCTTACAGGATAGATCAGCATCACGGCGTCCCTATTTCGGCTATTATATTCGGCGGAAGACGCGCATATCTGGCTCCGCTGGTCTACGAGGCTTTTAACTGGCGGCACGGCGTCTTCGTGGGCGCTATTATGGCTTCTGAACGAACTGCCGCGCAATACGGAAAGGTCGGCGAGGTACGGCGAGATCCTATGGCCATGCTTCCTTTCTGCGGCTATAATATGGGAGATTATTTCGGGCATTGGCTTACTATGGGTAAAAAGATGAAAAAAATGCCTAAAATATTTCATGTAAACTGGTTCAGGGTCGATGAAAACGGAAAATTTATGTGGCCCGGCTACGGCGAAAATCTCCGGATTATTGAATGGATATTAGACAGGTGTGATAATAAAATACCGGCAAAGAAGACGCCGATAGGTTATGTCCCCAGACCCAATGATATAGACATGACCGGTTTAAACTTATCGGAAGAAACATTAAAAAATCTGCTCAATATCGATAAGCGGGAGTGGCAGAAAGAAATGAAGGATATAGGTCAATTCCTTAAAAAGTTCGGGAAACACCTGCCGAAGGAAATACTTAAAGAATATAACTCTCTTCTGAAGCGACTTGCCTGAACCGGGATCCGGACCGGATCAAATTATTTGCCAATTGACTCTATGAAGCACGCCAATGCTTTGTTGTCATTGGAATCCATGCTGCTGAAACTGAGAGCGACGAGATATGTATTCATGCCTGCCACTTTTTCCACCCACACCACCCTTGCCACCACCATAATATCTTCGTGCGAAGCCGGCAATTCGATGCGCAGTATGAGATGTGCGTTTACGGGTACGGGCGATTTCGATTTGATCAAAACACCGCCCCGGCTTATATTAATCGATTGATTTATAGTGATTTCGTCTCTGAATTCATATTTTACTTTCATTCTCTGGTTAAAGCGCCGATACCGCCTTCTTTCTCCGCCCTGATATTCCGGCGTTTTTATATACTGCCGCGGCGTCGCCTCCTCCCATTCTCTATCTTTATCAATTACCGAAAGATCATAAGCTCTCGTGATGTATCGCATGAAATCGCCTTTCGTTATCATCACGACCTGTATCTTGAAACCCGTAAGTTTCTCTATTCTTTTAACAATCTCCGCGGACGGTACGTCTACCATGGCCAGAGTTATTATGTCCTTTATCAGGTCTATGGGGATTATTTTATGGGAGCGTACTACGTCGTAGGGGATAATGCCGTATA
>JAQUMG010000016.1 GCA_028718265.1 Candidatus Omnitrophota bacterium | reverse complement strand
TCTCTTCTCTATGCTCCAGTCGGTCAGGCCATGTCTTATCATAATTAATTTCGTATGCACCTGCTTTCTCCGGAAACAACGGTTATGAAAGGTTTTAATGATAACGGATTTTTATTCACCAAAACCGCGGTTTTGTAAACGGCTTCGATATTTCCATATGTCAGGACATCTGAAGGGCTGCCGTCCTTAAAAACAGATCCTTTATCAAGCAGCATTATCCTGTTACAATATTCGCTCGCAAGGTTCAGGTCATGCAGAACCATAACTATGGTCAGGCCGTTCTCCTTGTTGAGCTTTTTCAGCAACTCCAGCACCTGTATCTGGTAGGCAATATCAAGATGAGAAGTAGGTTCGTCCAGAAATAAAAGCACCGGCTCCTGAGCAAGCGCCTTGGCAATGACGACTCTCTGGCGTTCTCCCGCGCTTATGTTGTCTATATATTTTTCCTTCAGGCGGAATGTATCGGTCAGAAGAAGCGCTTCTTCGGTTGCAGCAAAATCCTTCCTGGTCTCAAGTTGTAATCTGCCGAGGTGCGGAATTCTTCCCATCAGCGCTATTTCCCACACGGTAAAAGAAAAATTAACCACCATATCCTGCGGTACAAATGCGACTCTGCGGAAAAATTCTTTCAGAGGTATCTTTCCCGCGTCTTTTCCGGCCAGATATATACTGCCTTTTTTCGGCGTTAAAACACGGGTCAATAACCTCAGTAATGTAGATTTACCGGATCCGTTCGGCCCGATGATTCCCAGAAACTCTCCGGCATTCAGAGAAAAAGATACGTCTTTCACGACAATTTCATCGGTGTATCCGCCAAAAATCCCCTCTGACCTGAGTAAAACTTCTTTGTTCATTTGATCCTCTGGCGTCTTTTCAGAAGAATTATAAATATCGGCGTACCGATAAGCGCCGTAATTATTCCTATCGGTACTTCCATGGGCGGAATAAGCGAACGCGACACCACGTCGCATATTATCATGAAAGCAGCGCCTGCCATACATGCGGACGGCACCAGCATCCGGTGGTCCGGGCCGAAAACAAAACGCATCATATGCGGGATAACAAGCCCGACGAAACCGATTATGCCGCATACCGATACAAGACCGGCGGTAATTAAAGACGTTATCAGAAATACTATCTTCTTCACCGCTTCCGGATTGATACCCAGGTGCACTGCCTCTTCTTCGCCGATACTTATTGCGTTAAGGTCCTGGGAAAGCATATATATAGCGGCAATACCTGCCGCAACGACTATCCCTATTATATAAATAAGTCTGGCGTCGTATACCTGCAGACTGCCCCACAGCCACCAGATGGCGCCGTGAAGCGCCTCATTTCCGGAGATATATATCAGAAAAACAATCATGCCGGACAAGGCTATGGACATGATCACTCCGGCGAGTATAAGCGACTGGACGGGTACTTTATCCCCTTCCCGCGCTAAATTATAGACCAGAATAAAACTTATGATTGCTCCTAAAAACGCGGCAAGGGGAAGATATGCTCCGTGAATTCCTAAGATTATTGCCGTCACAGCGCCCAAACACGCGCCGCTTGATGTCGCAAGTATATAAGGATCAGCCAGCGGATTTCTCAGGACGGCCTGCAGGGCCACACCGGACGCTGAAAGGCCGCTGCCGACGATTATGGCCAGTAAAATACGAAGCAGCCTCAGGTAGAGTATCGGCCTGCCTTCTTCTGAAAATAATCCGGAAAACGGCAGATTGACGGATCCTCTGGCCATGCCCCAAAAAAACGCGAAAGCCAGTATCATAAACAGAATAATAATTTTTCTTCCGAAACTTTTATTCATTTATTGCGATAAATCTCCTGTTCATCTCCTTCAACCCGTCTATAAGTCTCGGTCCGGGCCGAAGCAGAGTGTCCGAATCGATATCATTATATACCCTGCCCTCGCGGATAGCAGATATATTATGCCATCCGGGGCGTCTTTCAAGTATCTCGATCGGAATCTCCTGGGACATATATGTCAGAATAATACAATCGGGATTCTGATATATCACTTCTTCCGCACTGAAATGTGCGTATTCTTTATCAACATTGCAGGCAATATTGACCCCGCCGGCAAGAAAAATTAATTCATTGATAAGCGACTTTTTTCCGGCTGTCAGTAGCGGTTCGCTCCATATTTCTACGAAGACCTTAGGATTCGCTTTACCGCTGGCGTTATGTTTAAGGGCTCCTATCTCGCACTTCATCTTCGCGACCAGATCATTCGCCTCTTTCTGCCGGCCGGTTAGCCTGCCCATTTCTTTGATGGAAGAAAATAATCCTTCCATGCCGGAAGGATTGCTGACGTATACGTTAAACCCAAGACCGCGAAGCATAGTAACTGCGGATGCCTGCTCAAGCCCTGTGCAAAAAATAATATCCGGCTTAAGCAGCAAAATTTTCTCGGCATTAGGATAGCTGAATGTACCGACCTTCTCTTTTTCCAGTGCTTTTTTTGGATAGTCGCAGAACGAACTTACGCCGACAATCTGGTCATCCAAGCCCAGTGCAAACAAAATCTCTGTCGTGGACGGCGCCAATGATACAATTCGCGGCTCAGCAGCCGCAGCCTTCCATCCTGTGCACAAAATCAGTGTAATAGTTATTAAATTAATATACTTTTTCATAATCGTATAGGCAATATTGCTAAAACGTCGTCTTGCACCCCCCGTAAAAAGCTATGCCCGGCATGCCGTAACCATCCGCTTCTTCATAGTTTTGATTTAAAAGATTTTCTACCCTTCCGAATATTTCTGCATATTTATTTATGACATACCTGCCGGAAAGGTCCACCTTGTTGTAATGTTTAAGCACTATCTGCTCCTCTGTGCCGCCTACCCATCTTATGTCTTTTCTGTCCGCCACAAATAAGTATGACACATTGAAACTAAGATTATCAAGAGGAAATATATCGATGCTGACGGAATGCTTGTTTCTGGGACGCCTGTTGAGACTCTGTTTAGTCCCTTCGTTTCTGGCGTTAAGATACGTATATGCGTAATTGATTTTTATCTCCTTTATGGGCTCTATTATCAGTAAGTTCTCAATACCGTCGATCCTGGCCTTCTGCACATTACGATACTGCCCCGTAAACCATATGGGATCTACCAAAGTCCAATCAATAAGATTATCTAACTTAGTATGAAAGTATGTTGATTCAACTTTAAGGCATCCGTCGAAGAATTCCTGGCCCAATCCCGCTTCAAACGACTCGCTCTGTTCGGGTTTAAGGTTAGGATTGCCGTTAGTAGGGTCATAAAGCTGATAAAGCGAAGGGGCTTTAAATCCCGTAGCCCATTTTCCCTTTACGCTCGTCTTCCAGTCAAAGGTATATTTACCGGATATTTCGTAGGTATCATAAGTGCCGAATTCCGAATCGTCGTCAATGCGGAATCCCGCAATAGAATGAAACTTATCTTCTGCATCAAACTTATTCTGGATAAAATAGCCTACATTGTGATTTTTTACGCGCGGGGAATCTGTGAGCCACTGCCCCCACGCGGCATCGAAACTGTCACTGAACGAGTCTCCCTCCTGTTCATTGTAATCAATCCCGGCTAACAGTACGTCACCTTTAAACAGATCTAAAATGCTTGTCCCTCCGTAAAAAGTGTTCTTACCCACAAACTTACTATTCAGGTATTCCCCGGGGTCAAAGTCATCACCTTTATCTTTATCGTATAACCGGTATTCCAGCCACGATGACTTGAAGCCTAGTTTCCACCATTCAAATACCGCGCAATCCGCATAAGCTGATGCAATAGTGTTTATTTCCCTGTTTCTCCTGTTGGGGTCGTCACCGCCGTAACCGCCCGAGTCATCGAGTTTTGTTTCCGTGTCGGTATATCTGAAAGTGGATCCGATTGTCAGGTTATCAAATACGTCATAATCTACCCGTGAGGAAACTGAAGTATTATGATACGCGTCTCTTTCGCCATTATTGAATTTTCCGTCCGCCTTGGATATGCCTCTCGTGTCAATCCGGGAAACAGTCGCAGAGTAATAAAGACCGTTCATTTCGCCGTCTGATCCTACCGCTTCCTTAAGAGTAACGTAAGAACCCCCTTCGAAGGAAGCCCAGATTTTAGGTTTGCCGGATCCTTTTTTCGTAATAATATCTATCACGCCGCCTATGGCGTCGGAGCCGTAAAGCGTACTGTGCGTACCCCTCAGGATTTCTATTCTCTCGATATTATCGAGTGTAAGGTTTGCCGGATCAAATGCGCCGTTTACTGACATTGGGTTATATATCTTAACGCCATCTATCATTACAAGCGTATGGTTGGAATTTGTGCCGCGCGTATATATGGAAGCTGTGCCGCCGAATGTCGATGTTTCAGCTATATCCACGCCGGGTACATATTTTAACACGTCTTTTACCATTGGCTTCGCTTCTAATTCTATCTGTTCCTCGCTTATAACCGTAATGGATGACGGGATACTGCTTAAGGTACTTTCATATCTGGTGGGGCTCACTACGATGGGCGGAAGTTCGACCTCCGTTGATTCTTCGGCAATTGCATTAAAACATGCCGTCGCACCGAACAACAATACTAAAAGCTTTTTCACTCCTTGCCTTTCCGACCTGGAGAGAAAAAAATAACCCGACTTTCAAGTGAGGCCGGGTTAATCCTTCTCCTCTCACCCCGAAGGTCTATTTTTAGGTATCCTGGCTCAAGAGCACACAAGCCTGCGCCTTCCCATCCTGTCAGCTCCCTGAGGAACCATTACAGGACAGTGGCTGCCGGCTATTTTTTTCGCTCTCTTACAGTTGCGGGGGCAGCGACGGGTTTTCACCGTCTTCCCATGTTAAAATAATTTTCTAATGAACTGTAAACAGTCTACTACGCAAGCAAACTGTTGTCAAGCAGAAATTTCAGTAACGAGTACGCATATTCCACTCTCAATTCAAAGGAATCCGGTATTTTTCTCGCTCCTAGTCGATTTCTTCACGGCGAAAAGCACCGGATTCCTTTTTATATTGAACTTTATATTCTCCGAGCGACCTTGCAAAATTCAGCCTTGAGCAAGGTAAAAAGCGGTTAAATAGGATGCTTGCTGTCCGCGAAGCGGTCCCGCCTATGGCGGGATGAGGCGGCACGGCAGTGCCAGCCGAGTTCAAGCGTCCCCGCTTTTTACCGCAGCGAAAGGCGTAAAGAATTTTGCTAGACGCGAGGAGAATATCAAAGTTCAATATTTAACCTAAGCCGTAGCGTGTTTTGATGCATGTGTGGAGTGCCGACGCCTTCTCGCTATTCATTGACAATGTTACCAAAATGAAGTATACTTAAAAACACATCCAGTAATTCCGCAAACCGGAGGAAATCATGAAAAAATTTCCGATAATTTTGTCTTCTATTATCCTTGCATTATCGATCGCTGTCCCGTCATACGCAGTAGACCTGCCGAAATTAATGCACAACTCTTTAGCGCACGGATATTTCGAGGCTTCACAGGGCAACAGAATTCAATCGAAAAAACATTTCCGAAAAGCCTTCGATCTCGCACAAAAAACCCGGGACTGGAGCGGCATGATTGATGCGGCAGGCGGCCTTTTGGCACTGGGAGAGCGCGAAGACGCAACTGAATGTTTTGATAAAGTTGCGAATATGAACAAAAAAATGAAGGATTGGCGCGCAAGCGTCGCGCTTGCTTATAATTACCTGTCTTTTCCTAACAATTTTGTAGATAAAGATAGGGTAACTCAGAACCTGGAGGCCGCTGAAAAATACGCGTCCGAAAAGAAAAGCTGGCTGGGGCTCCTGGAAACAGCCGACACATTTGAAAAGGCGGGTTCCGAAGAGCGCGCGCTTGAATGTGTCGATCTGGCAAAAAATATAAGCGCGGAGTCCAAAAACTACGAAGCTATGGCCGAGATTGCTTCCTGCTATAAAAAATACGGTGAGGTGCAAAAAAGCCAGGAAGCTATAAAATTAAGTAAGGAATATAAGAGCCAGCTGGAAAAAGGAAATCCGTACCCTGAAAATTTTAAGCCCTACGGTGAAACTGTAGCATCTCCGAAAAGTATGAGTACGGAAACCCAGGTTGCAGAACGCCAAAGCGCTGATAAGGACATCGAGAATAAGATCGATTATCTGGCGAAATTGGAAGAATTAAATAAGAAAGAGAAAGACTATTACTTCGCTTATAACTATTACTATGACTACCCTTATTACCACCATTTCTACTCTGGTTATGACAGCGTCACATATCTTCCGCCCGACTGGCTCGGCGAATGGGCAAACTATCATTTGCGGCATTACAACCTAATAAACGGCAATTACATATATCTGGGGTGGTAAACACACATTTATTTCAGTATATCATTCGGCTGCAATGCGCAGGTTGCGTTTACGCTTGCCTTCGAAAACTTCTCCTGAACTTCAGTAATAGTCACGGTTCCTATCCTCTTAGTTTCGCATCCTAATGATAATCCCGTCTGAGGATCTATCAACTCTTCACTCGGGCGATATACGACAAAACTATCACCAACGCTCAGGCCGCTGCCGGAGCCGGCGTTGATATAGGCCTCATTACCGCTCATCTTTATGATTCTGCCTTCCCATGGCACATCTTGCATTCTAGAGATAATAGCTACAACGGCCTTGTCTATAGCTTTGGCCGTAGCCTTTCCGAGAGGCGTATTCTGGAAGGCGCCCGTTCCGAATCCCCAGTCACTTTCCGAATATCCAAAATCCAGACCCGTCGAGCTTGCTTTTCCCTCGCATCTAACCGAGTCCAAAACCTGCCCGGTTGTGGTGTCGTAAATCCGTATATCCACTCCGACCGCAGCCTGCGAAGTAGCAAGGCCGACATCTACGCCTTTAATGCTTAGCGCACCGCCGCCGCCGCTTTCTCTCATTCCGAACTGTGTCACGGCGCCCCTGATCAGTATCTGAGAATTCAGCATCTTGCCGAATTGCGCGGCCCCGGCTGCAGTCGTTCTTCCGCTGGCGCCAAAGTCCTGTTCGTTCAAAACATCGCGTACCGCCTGGCGCTCGACAACAATGAATCTGCCGCTGTTAATGAGAGCCGTGGTAAGCATCTCGGCCATACCTTCTCCTAAGTTTATCTGGGCAGAAACACCAGCCTTGTTTTCAAAGTCCATTACGGCTATTGTTTTTTTGGGACCTGTTGCGGGCGGCAGTTCCTCAGGCGAATCAGGCGTCTTAGGTTTTTTCTTGGCGGCCGACGCATCCGATGCCGTCCCAAGCACTGCTACTAAAGCTAAACATAGTACGCTATAAAAAAATCTATTTTTTAACATAAATCCTCCCCCTACTTATCGGGGGCACTCTCCTTAAAAGGCACTTATTTTATCCGACGGAGGGTGTCCCCAGAGTGGCTTTACACCGCCTTTTGAGTCTTTTGTGGCAACTGCAAAGGTTTTCTTGCGTCAATCGATAAACTCTAAGTCGATTCTGTTTTGCGTCTTCCCTATTATGTTTACAAGGGGCCCGTTTTGCATTTCTATTAAAAGGTCAGCGAGAAAATCGGCGTTTCCCAAAAGTTCAACGTCTATAATCGCGACATTCTTTTCAAGACTTCTTTCACGTACCGCTTTTATGCTTCTTTGCTCATCCAGAGCCTTGGCCAGTCCCTTCATCTTTGTATAGTCGGCGTTAGAGCAAACAAGCTGAACAGTAGTTTCTTTATAAACATCGCCTTTCGCCTTCTGATTAATGTCGCTTATTATCATATCTGCGAGCGTTACTATCGCAGTCTCAAATGATTTATTCGCGGTCGGGATGCGCCCGCCGCCTCTTTCCACGGCACTTGCGGAACGCGACGTTATCACTTCTGCGGTATCTACTTTTATTGCTTTTCCGGTCGCGTTGCATTCGTAAGCAAAAACTGTAAGGCCGTACGGCTGAGTCGTGTCAACAAGATTGGATTTCGCTTCAACAACAACGACTATATCGGCTCCGTAATTTCTCCCCAGGGCAGCGGCTTTATCCGGATCGGAAAAGCTCAATACTGCATCCTTTTCCTTTATCATCTCCATCTGCGATTTATCTATAAGCGGAAAATCGTTAGCGAGAAATTTCTCCTCGGTCCTCGACTGTGTTATACTGGCAGGCTGTTCGATACCATCCACGTATTCGACCGTTATTGCCATTATGCGCGGATTGGCTTTATTTAAAGGCGGCGTTGCGGGCATAAGGCCCCGTTGCGTATCCGATGAGGCAGGTTCTACCGCTACCGCGGCATTATCGTTGCCCATCGCCGAATGTGCGGAATGAGTGGTACCGAATATAAAAAAACACGCTGACAGAACGCATAAAAATTTCTGCAGTTTCATTTTATTTCTCCTTCCATAATTTCGGTGTTCGGACGGTCGTATTCAATTACCCTGTAACCTAAAAGCCTCATATCTTTTTCGAATTTGTCGGCAATGGGGCCGTTTAAAGCGATATCCAGTTCGATGTCAGCTTCAGCGCTTCCGTCGCCGTAGTATCGTGCCTCGGTTAATGTTGCGCCTTTTAAGAATTTATCGCTGACCACATACCGTTCTTTGGGAAAATAATCCGGCGATATCGCATTCACCGCGTTAATCAGGTTCTGATACGCGCCGGCCATAGCCTGACGTTTTGCCAGTAAGCGTGCCTGCGGATTCCTTATGTCCACTTTATCCGAAATATCGCCTTTTCCTGTAGCAATAATCTCCGCTTTTAGGCCATCGGAGTCAACTTTAATGATAATACCCGAAACCGCCGCCGCCCCTTCGGCAAAGGCATAACCAATAACAGCGCAGGATAGTATCAGGACCGCTGTTATATTTCTTAATGTAGTGACTGAATGCGCCATGGCGGCCACCATATAAACATCGCCCTTCCTATAATATCGTCTTTCGGCACAAATCCCCAATAACGCGAATCCCTGGAGCTGTCGCTATTGTCGCCTAAGACAAAATAGTAGTTTTCCGGAACCTGCACAGGATTACCGTCTACGCCGTAATGACCTCTATTATAATAATAGATTTTAAGCAATTCGGGAGGCGTTTTTACGGGTTCGTTGTTTATCAGTATATTGCCGTCCGTTATCTCCACCGTTTCCCCGCCGACAGCAATAAGGCGTTTTATAAAATCCTTTTTCCTGTCCTCGGGATATTTAAAAACAACGATGTCGCCCCTCCTGGGTTCTCTCATACCGGGTATTTTAAAATGTGTGAACGGTATTTTGGGGCCGTATAAAAGCTTGTTTACCATTATCTTATCGCCTTCCTGCAAAGTCGGCTTCATCGAACCGGAAGGTATTTTGAATGCCTGGATAAAAAAAGCTCTTATGAATAAAGCCAATACCACCGCTATTAAAATCGATTCTACCCATTCTCTGATAACCGCTTTTGTCTGGGGCGTCACGGCTGCACCTTTAAAGCCGCAATAAACGCCTCCTGCGGTATTTCCACTCTTCCGAACTGTTTCATTTTCTTTTTCCCTTCTTTCTGCTTCTCCCAGAGTTTTCTTTTTCGCGTAATATCTCCGCCGTAGCATTTGGCTGTAACATGTTTTTTAAGCGGCTTGACCGTTGATCTGGCTATTATATTGCCGCCCAACGCCGCCTGGATTGCCACTTCAAACAATTGCCTGGGTATGAGTTCCTTCAATTTTTCCACAATCGCCCGGCCCTTTGCCTGCGCTTTATCACGGTAGACTATGGACGACATCGCATCAAACACGTCGCCGTTCAGCAGTATATCAAGTTTGACCACATCTGTATCCCTGTAATCAAGAAGCTCATAATCGAGCGAACCGTAGCCGCGGGTGATAGATTTAATTTTATCATAAAAATCGACTATAATCTCCGATAAAGGCATCTGGTATATAAGTTTTGCCCTGTCATCTCCTATATATTCGGTACTTATGTATTTGCCTCTCTTGGATTCGGCGAGCTGCATGATCGTACCTATAACATCGTTAGGAGTTATTATATACGCTATTACGTATGGTTCTTTTATTTCTTGTATAAGGTTTGTCGACGGCATTTTGGAGGGGTTATCCACATCCATGACTTCACCGTCGGTCTTTTTCACCTTATAAACAACGCTCGGCGTACTTACTACGAGATTTAAATCGTATTCTCTTTCAAGCCTCTCCTGGATTATCTCCATGTGCAGGAGGCCCAGGAAACCGCACCTGAATCCGAACCCCAAAGATGCCGAACTTTCCGGCTCGTACTGGAAAGACGCATCGCTCAGGCGCAGCTTGGTAATAGCGTCTTTTAAGGCCACGAAGTCCTTGCTGTTAACCGGATATATCCCGCTATATACCATCGGCCGCAATTTTCTGTACCCAGGAAGCGGCACTTTTGCCGGACTTTCGGTCAATGTGATAGTATCTCCTATTTCTATTTCTGCGGCGTCTCTTATATTGCACGCGAGATATCCGACTTCCCCGCAATGCAAACGGTCTATGCTCTTTTCCTTGGGAGTAAATATCCCTACTTCCTGCACTTCGTATTTTTTTCCCGACCTCATCATCAATATGTTGTCGCCCTTTGCGACACTGCCGTTTGTTATCCTTATATATACTATAGCGCCCTTATAAGTGTCATAGCTCGAATCGAATATAAGGCCCTGCAGCGGATTTGTTTCGCTGCCGCTGGGCGGAGGTATGCGGGCGATAATACTTTCTATTATCTCGTAAATGCCTATTCCCTCTTTCGCGCTGGCGAATAATATGTCTTCCTCGCGCGCGCTTTTTAATACGCCGAGGATCTGTTTTTTAGTTTTCTCCGGTTCGGCGCTCGACAGGTCTATTTTATTGATCACGGGTATAATTACCAGGTTGTGCTCAACAGCCATATACAGATTGGCTACTGTCTGGGCTTCGACACCCTGGGAGGCATCCACAACCAAAAGCGCGCCCTCGCAAGCGGCTATCGATTTGGAAACTTCGTATGTAAAATCTACGTGGCCGGGTGTATCGATAAGGTTTAGAAGGTAATCTTTTCCGTCTTTCGCTTTGTAATGAAGCCTGACAGCGCTGGATTTTATCGTAATACCGCGCTCGCGTTCCAGATCCATATCATCCAGCATCTGCGCGTGAAACTCCCTGTCAGTGATGGCCTGGGTTATCTGCAAAATACGGTCCGCCAGCGTGGATTTGCCGTGATCGATATGGGCTATTATTGAAAAGTTTCTTATATTGTCTTTACTCATATCGACGCTATTTTATGCTAAGCGCTATCTCCTTGCCTATGTCAAGCATCTTGAGCGCTTTGGCATCCGTGGATGATTCCGCGTATATCCTCAAAATAGGTTCTGTTCCGGAAAGCCTCAAAAGCAGCCAGCTCTTATCCTCTAATACAAGCTTAACGCCGTCATATGATTTTACATCCACAACTTTTTTACCCATTATCTCTTTGGGCGGCGTATTTTTTAACATGGCCATCAATTTTGGTTTGAGGTCATCCGGGTATTTCGTGTCAATTCTCTTATAATAAAATGAACCGTATTCCTTCTCAATTCCCTTGAGTATGTCTTTCAGGGACTTATTTCTGTACGCCATCATCTCGAGAATAAGAAGGCCGGAAAGGATTCCGTCTCTCTCGGGTATGTAGTTTTTGTAGCCTATGCCGCCGGCTTCTTCTCCGCCTATCAATATGTCCTTTGTTCTCATAAGGTCGCATATATATTTAAATCCGACCGGCGTTTCGTGCATCTTAAGCCCGTATTTCTCGCATATCTTGTCTATAAGCACGGTCCCGCAGATAGTCTGCACTACCTCGCCTTTCATCTTCCTGTCCTCAAGAAGATGTAATAATAAAAGCGCGATGACTTTGTGGCCGGTCAGTAACTTGCCGTCCGGTCCGATTATCGCAATCCTGTCCACGTCGCCGTCGGTAACAATGCCTACGTCAAACTTTCCCTTTTTGACCATCTGCATGCTTACTTCAAGGTTCTTGGCTACGGGTTCGGGATTTACTCCGCCGAAATAGGCATCTCTCTCGCTGCGGATTGTGACAACTTTGTTCTTTGTCTTCGCTAAAAGGTTTTCGACAAAATGGTTTGCAGAGCCGTGCATGACATCCACCAGCACCTTGAATTTTCTCTTTTTCAGGACTTTCCAATCAAGATAGGATGACAAAAATTTAAGATGCGCAGGGCCTACATCTTCGTATCTGAACAACCTGGAATTTTTCATCTCTTCCGGCGAAATTATCTTTACCGGATTTTTGTGTAAGTTCGCTTCTATCTTGCCTATTATGCCCGGATCGGCGCTGCCGGCATAGAATGCCTTGTATTTTATGCCGTTATAATAAGGCGGATTATGGCTTGCGGTTATCATTACTCCGCCGTTTAATTTTTTTTCCCTGATCGCGTAGCTCACGGCCGGCGTTGTGCTGGGCCTGTCTACGAGAATAACGTTTATATTGTTTGCTATAAGGACTCTTGCTGTTATCTCGGCGTATTTTTCCGACATAAAGCGCGGATCATAACCGACGACGGCCCTTATGCTTTTTTCATTTTTGTACTCTGCGTTCAAGAAATCGCTTACAGCCTGCGCCACTACCATTACGTTATCGAACGTAAAATCTTCGCTTATTATGGCCCGCCAGCCATCCGTTCCGAATTTAATACCGCTCACCTTATTTACCCCCTCTCAAGTCTTTTATTGCCTGTTTCACATCTTTGCTTCCGAACACAAAGGTCCCGGCCACGAGAACGTTCGCACCCGCCGCAATAACTTCCCTGGCCGTTTCCCTGTTTATCCCGCCGTCCACCTCTATGTCTTTATCGTAAATACTTCTCACCTCTGCTATCTTAGGCAGGACTTCTTTCATAAACTTTTGCCCGCCGAATCCGGGCTCTACCGTCATCATCAGAACCATGTCTGCATCATTTAAATAGCCCTTCAGCAGATCAACGCTGTTTTTAGGCCTTATCGATATACCGGCTTTTATACCAAAAGATTTTATACGACAGAGCAGGGACTTTATATCCCCTTTTGATTCTGCATGTAAAGTTATTATATCGCTTCCCGCTTTTTTGAATTCGTCTATATATTTCTCCGGTTCTTCTATCATAAGGTGCACATCCAGAGGCAATTCTGTGATTTTCCGGATACCCCTGACTACTAAAGGGCCTATGGTTATATTAGGCACAAAATGGCCGTCCATGACGTCGATATGAACCATATCGGCTCCGGCTTTTTCTATCTTCTTAATCTCGGCCTCCAGCGAGCTGAAATCAGCCGCCAGTATCGACGGAGCTACAAGAAGTTTTCCTTTCATATCAGTCTCCTCATCGCGACAACATTGAATAAATCCTGAAAATATCTTCAAGAGTAACTATGCCGCTCAACCGCCCGTTCGAAATAACAGGCAGCGCCCTCACCTGGCTTTCTTCCATTATGCCCTGCACTTTAAGAAGTTTATCTTCGGGTGTTATAACGGGTAAATCAGTGCGCATTATATCGCCCACTACTTTATCCGGGCCGAATTGATGCGTCGCAATAATAATGTCGTTTCTGGTAATAAAACCTAACAGGCGGTCCGCTTCCATAACCGGAAAGTCTTCCTGATGGCTATGAAATATCAATTCCAGGACTTTCGATATGGGCGTATTTCTTTCGAGCGCCAAAAACTGGCTGTTCAATACATCTTTTACCCGGAAGGTTTTCAGGGTCTCGGTCAGATTAACCTGCGTTTCTTCCGAAGAAGCCGCAATATAAATGAACAGGGCGATAAGTATCAGAACGATATTCCCCGTCGTTAATCCCCAAAATCCGAAAAGTATGGCAAAAACGTGCCCTATGCCTACCGCGATCCTGGTCGCCTTCCTATAGTCCATTTTAAGGGCAAGAACCGCTCTAAGGATCCTGCCACCGTCCATAGGAAAAGCGGGCAGCATATTGAAGGCAGCTAACATAATATTAGCCCAGGGCAGCCACGCCAATGTATATATGACGCTGTCCCCCGCCAAGGGATGGCGCAAAACCTCCCGCGGCATCCAGGGCATATAATAAAGAACTAAAAACAATACCGCAGCCAAAAAGATGTTGGATGCGGGGCCGGCTATAGCAATAAGAAATTCCTGCCGGGGGCTGTCAGGCATCTTATTCATCGATGCCACGCCTCCTATCGGAAGGAGTGTTATATTTCTTACTTCTATTCCGAATTTTTTGGCTACAAGGCTGTGCATCAACTCATGAAAAGTAACGCAGGTAAATACTATCAGAACCAGCAGGACTCCGCTGAACCCCGACATAAAGAAAAACAGGACCGGAAGCAGGAGAAACGTAATGTGTATATTAATAGATATGCCGAAAACTTCAAATAGCTTGATCGAGCCTTTCATTGCGCTAAAACCCTTCCGCTATTTCACCGATACGCTTTTTTTCCTTGTCTCCTAACGGCCCCACAATGGCTATATTCAGATTTTTTCTTTTAAATGTCTCTTCGGCAAGCGCCAGCGTATCTTCCAATTTAACCTTTTTTACATTATCAGTGATCGCGTCCATGTCTATGGGTTCATCCTGCGTCACTATCTTCTCTCCCAGCCATAACATGTGATCGGTAGTGTCTTCCACTAAAAATGCCAGGTGGCCCTGATAATACTCTCTTGCCCTTTCAAATTCTTTCCGGGTTATGGGCGCTTTTCTTATCTTTATAAGTTCTTTTAGCGTAAGTTCCAGCGCTTTCAGCATTTTTTTATTGTCTACGCCCGCCTCTACGGTAACGACACCGCCGTCCGCATAATATCTCACGTGCGAACTTATTGCGTACGCCAGCCCGCGTTTTTCGCGTAATTCATGAAACAGTCTCGACGACATATTTGCGCCTAAAGCGATATTTAATAATTCCATCGCATATCGTGCCGGACTCTTCCTGCTGATAGAATGAAAACCGATAGCCACGTGGGTCTGCTCCGTATCTTTCCTGAAAATGCTTGTCTTAAAATCCTTCTGCGAAAGTTTCATCTTCTCATAACTATGAAATTTTCTCGGTTTTGCTTTAGAAAATATTTTATCGCATGTTCTTACAAATTCGCCGTGCCGGACGTTGCCGCACGCTACTATGGTAATATTAGACGGATTGTAGGATGCGTCTCTGTAATTCACAAGATCTTTTCTTTTCAGAGAGTTTATGGTTTCAAATGTCCCTATAAGCGGAATGCCCAGTGTCTGTTTGGGCCATAACAGTTCACCCAGCAATTCATAAACATACTGGTCCGGATGGTCCCGGTACATTTTCACCTCTTCGAGGATCACTAACCTTTCCTTCTCTATATCGCGCGGATCGAATACCGCATCCAGGACCATGTCGCTTAAGACATCCGTCGCTAAATCAAGGTGTTTGCCCGTGACTTTGGCGAGATAGCAGGTAACCTCTTCCGAAGTAAATCCGTTCAGCATACCGCCGATACCTTCTATGGAATTTTTGATGACGGCCGCCGACCGCTTCCCGGTTCTTTTAAATAAGAGATGCTCTACAAAATGGCTGATGCCTTTATTTTTCATATTTTCATATCTGCCGCCTGCGGCCACCCAAACACCTAAAGCGACAGAATTAGCCTGCGGCATAGCATAGGATGCTATTTTCAGCCCATTACCCAGTACTGTTAGTTCATATTTATACATTTTGCGCACCCTTCGCATCAAGATAACTCTGTAATATTAACTGAGCAGCCAATTTATCGTCCAATTTCTTGCGCTTCTTCCTGCTGACATCAGCGTTTCGCAAAATACGGTCGGCCTCCCGCGTGGTAAGTCTCTCGTCCCAAGGCGTTACGGGAATGCCGCATTCCTTTTTAAGGCCTTCCATGAATTGATTAATCTCTTCCGCTTTCGGGCCTTCGCTTCCGTCCATATTAAGCGGAAAGCCCACCACTATTTCCCCGATTTCTCTTTCCGTTATGATATCTTTTATGCGCCTGAAATCATCTTCCTC
>JAQUMG010000015.1 GCA_028718265.1 Candidatus Omnitrophota bacterium | reverse complement strand
CCTGCTGACAAGATAATTATATGCCACGTATGTCGGAATGGCGACTACGAGACCCGCGACGGTGGTTATAAGCGCTTCCCATATTCCGCCCGCCAGATCACCGGGGTTTATAGGATTAAGTGTTGTCGTCTTTTCCTGAATTACCTGGAAGCACCTGACCATGCCTGTTACGGTTCCTAAAAGCCCGAGAAGCGGTGATATCTGTGCGATGGTAGCAAGTGCACTCAGATTTTTTTCCAGCCTTGGTACTTCGTGCACACCGGCGTCTTCTATCGCCTCGCGTATTTCGTTTCGCGGCCTGTCGTGCTTCAATATGCCCGCTTTCATTATATGCGCGATAGGCCCAGGCGTATTATTACACATCTCTATCGCTTCCATGACCTTATTGCGCTTTAGGGTGCTCCTGATTTTATTCATAAAATCAACTGTGTCTATCTTGGCCTTATGTAAATTATACAGCCTTTCCAAAAGTATCGCGAATGCAAATATAGAGCACAGTATTATAGGCCACATTACCGGCCCGCCTTTTTGAATCATATCCCACATTTATTTTACCCTCCGTTCTTAAGTTTAGACTACAATGAACTGGCTAGCGGCCCTGCCCCTTTAACCACGCGAGCCTCTCCTTCGCATATCTCCCCTCTTCAACAGGTTCGCTAACAAGGCGCTCATAGATCTTTTTTGCCTTTCCGGCTTCGTTATTCTTCTCGAATATCTGGGCGCACCTGAATTCCGACTTTATTCCCCAAAATTTCGCTGACGGATAAAAATAGGAAACTTTGAGATACTCTTCAATCGCTGCTTTCATGTCTCCGCTTTCTTCAATGCATTGCGCTATATGATACTGAATCTCAGCATTTGTTTCACTGTCTTCTTCCGTAAGCGCCTTCTTAAAATGTGCCACGGCAAGGTTATACGAGCGCATATTCTCAAGTGCTTCGCCGGCCTCCTTGTGCGCTACTTTTGCCAGCTCGCTCTTAGGATGGCTATAAACCAGCTCTTCGAACTTACCCAGTCCCGCATTTATATCGCCGGCCTCTATTAATATTTCGCCCATCTTTAAAAGCGATTTAGGCGCCAGGCCGCTTTCCGGATACCTCAACGATATTTCGCTTAACTGCTTAAGCGCAGCATTCCTTTCGCCTTTTTTATAAAGAGCGCTGGCACACCAATAGCTCGCGTCAGCGGCTATCTTGCTGTATGGGAAATCGGCTTCGACTTTGTTGAAATACGCTCGCGCTTTTGCGTAATCACCCGCATTGTAATAATGCTCGCCGAACCAGAACAATATCTGCGCGCTGAGTTCCGTATTCGGATAAATTTTAAGGAAGCGCATAAACTCGTTGGTGGCTTCCTTCATGTTGCCCTGCTGATAATAGCACCATCCTATTTCGTACATTGCAATCTTTACGAGCTCGGTATTCTTGCCTTCTTTTAGCAATTGCCGGAAATAAGTAAGCGCGTCGTTGTAGCGTGCAGAATTGTAGAAGGAACTCCCTATGTAGAAAAGTGCTTCTTCCTTCTTGTCGCTTCCGGAGAATTCCTTTATAAAATCGGTGAAATTTTTCGCCGCAGCGGCGTAATCGCCTTTTCTGAAAAATGACATCGCCATTTGGAATTTCGCCTTATCGCGTATCTTGCTGAAGGGATAATTTATCAGTAATGACTGGAAAGAAAGTATTGCGGAATCGTATTTTTCCTGAGCATAAAATACGTCGCCTATCTGGTACTGTGCGTAATCGGCATATAAACTGTCGGCGTATTTTTCCAAAATTACGTCATAAGCACTGAGCGCATCTTCGTAATTTCTCTGGCCGTAATAGATATCGCCGAGTCTCAATAGAGCGCTTATCCTCAGCGTATCATCATCGGCTCTTCGCGCAAGTTCTTTGAAGATTTTTAATGCGTCGTCATATTTCTTTTCTTTTATGTAGACCCAGCCGAGATTGTACCTCATTTCACCGAGAAGCCCGCTGTCCGACAATGCGTTTATGGATTCTCTGTACAGCGCTTCTGCCTTGTCAAGTTTATTAAGCCTGACGAGTATTTCTGCCTTCCATAATCTTGCGTCATCGCACCATTCGGAGGTACGGTAATTATCAATTACTTTGTCGTATCCGGCAAGCGCTTCTTCGTTTCTGCCCAGGGCATCGAGCGCTTTTGCCTTTCCGAATGCGGCCGTCGCCGTTAATTTTTCGTTGCCGCCCGCCGCGATACATTTATCGAAATACACCAACGCTTCGGCTGCATTATTTGATTTCAAATAAGACAAAGCTAGTTTGCATTCCGCATAGCTGCGCCAATCCGCGTCAGTTGCGTAATCAAGCGCCTTTTCAAACGCCTGCACGGCATCGGCGTAAGCCTCTGCCTTGTAATCAATGTCGCCTTTCAGATAATATACCTTACCGAGTTCAGCTGAAAACGGAAAATTCGTAACAAATATCTCTATCTCTTTCTTCGCTTCATCCGTTTTGTCGTTTTGGAATAAAATATCGCATACGAGATATTGTGCCTTCGGAGTCAGAGTGTCATGGGGAAATCTGTTCACCATCTCCTTAAAGCTGTTTACGGCCCTGGAATTCTCTCCGGCATTCTTGTGGCACCAGCCCATGGAATAATAGGCGTAAGCGATATATTCTGACGCGGGATATTCATCGATAAGCCGCTGGTAATACTCGAGTGCCTTCGAATAATTCTCCAGCGCAAAATACGTCTCTGCCAGCCAGTAAGTAGCCTCATCCGAAAACACCACATTCTCGGGCCTTTCCACAATACGCTCGAACTCATATTTTGCGCTGTCGAGCTTATTCAGCTTGAAATATGCCCTTCCTAAATAGAGATGCGCTTCGGTGATATTTTTGCTGCCGGGATAGCTGGTAATAAAGGAGACGAGTCTCTCTTTGGCTATATCGTAAAACTCATCTTCAAGGGCCTGCTTGGCAAAAAGGAAGTCTTTACTTTCGTCCGAATATGCGTAGTTCTGGGGGGTGCCAACGAATAGGATCGTGAAAGCACAAATAATTAGTATAATTATATTATTATATATCTTATATATTGGCATTTAGCACCTATAAGGGATGGCAAGAGCGGATTATACCATGCACAAGCTTTCAATTCAAGCAGATTTTTCTTAGATATTGCCCTGTATATGAGCGGGGGTTCTTGGCAAGTTCCTCCGGGGTACCGCGCGCAACAAGCTCGCCGCCGTGGTCACCGCCTTCGGGTCCCAAATCGATAATATAATCAGAACTTTTTATCACGTCCAGGTTGTGCTCTATGACTACGATAGTATTTCCCGCATCAACCAGTGCCCGAAGGACACTGAGAAGTCTGTCAATATCGGCGAAATGGAGGCCTGTCGTTGGTTCATCCAGTATGTATAACGTCTTTCCTGTTGCACGCCTGGAGAGCTCTGACGACAGTTTTATTCTTTGTGCCTCGCCGCCGGAAAGCGTAGTTGCCGATTGTCCCAGCTTTATATAACCGAGGCCTACGTCATGAAGGGTCTGCAATTTATTGCGTATCGCGGGTATGTTTTTAAAAACATCCAGCGCCTGCTCGACGCTCATCTTGAGCACGTCCGAAATAGAATATCCTTTATATTTTACTTCCAGCGTCTGTTCGTTAAAGCGACGGCCTTTACAGACCTCGCACGTCACGTAGACATCAGGAAGAAAATGCATCTCTATCTTCTTTATGCCGTCGCCGGCGCAGGCTTCGCATCGCCCGCCCTTCACGTTAAAACTAAATCTCCCCGGTTTATATCCTCTTATTTTGGATTCGGGGAGTTTCGAGAATAGATCGCGGATGGGCCCATAAGCGCCTGTATATGTTGCGGGATTACTCCTCGGAGTTCTGCCTATCGGCGACTGGTCTATTACAATTACTTTATCGATATTTTCAGTCCCGAGGATCGCTTTATGTTTACCCGGTTTCATTTTTGCTTTATATAATTTCTTCGCCAGGGCACGGTATAATATCTCGTCGATAAGCGTACTCTTGCCTGAGCCGGATACGCCGGTAACGGAAACCAGTAATCCAAGCGGGATCTTCACGTCTATATCTTTAAGGTTGTGCTCGGCAGCGCCTACTATTGTAATGGCCTTGCCGTCTTTCGGCTGCCGTCTTTTTCCGGGGATATTTATTTTTAACTCGCCGTTCAGATATTGCGCCGTCAGCGATTTTTTACTTTTTAATATCTCATCAAGCGTACCAGCCGCGACAATCTCGCCGCCCGCTTCTCCCGCTCCCGGACCTAAATCAATAATATAATCTGCTTTTCTGATTGTTGCCTCGTCATGTTCCACGACAATGAGAGTATTCCCTAAATCACGCAGTGCTATCAATGTGTCAAGGAGCTTTGCATTGTCCTTCTGGTGCAGGCCGATGCTCGGCTCATCCAGAATATAGAGAACCCCGACGAGTCCGGCTCCGATTTGTGTAGCCAGCCGTATCCTTTGCGCTTCCCCGCCCGAAAGCGTGGAGCTTACCCTGTCAAGCGTAAGATAATCGAGCCCCACATCATGCATAAATTTAAGCCGCATCTTTATCTCTTTTACCGCTTCTTTACTTATGAGCGTATCCTCTTTACTAAGTTCCATATTTCCGAAGAACGCTGCCGCCTCTTTAATAGAAAGTCTTGTAATATCCATTATGTTCTTACCGCCTACTGTCACCGCCAGACTTTCTTTCTTAAGACGTTCGCCATTGCATCTCGGGCATCGGCTCTCGCTCATGAATTTATTTATTTCTGTCTTTATAAATTCGCTTTTCGTTTCTCTGAAGCGTCTCTCCAGATTATTTATGACGCCTTCAAAATAACCTCCCTTTGCCTCGTCTCCATACAGAACAATGTCCTTTATCTCGCTTTTCAGATCTTTAAAAGGCGTATTCACATCAAAGCCGTAATCTTCGGCAACCGAGCGGAGAAGCCGTCGGTAATAGAGTATAATCCCCCGGCCGCCGCGTTTCCACGGCAACACTGAGTCTATAAGAGGCTTCTTTTTGTCCTGAATTACAAGATCAGGGTCTATTTCCATCTTGTTGCCCAATCCGCTGCAAGCCGGACATGCCCCATAAGGAGAATTAAATGAAAACATTCTCGGAGCGAGTTCTTCGTAGCTTATACCGCATTCTACGCAGGCATATAATTCACTGAAGAGAACGTCATTCCTGGGCGGACCTTCGGAAACTATCAAAGAACCATTACCGACTTTTAATGCTGTCTCTACGGAATCCGTAAGGCGCTTCTTAGCCTCATCTTTGACGGTTATGCGGTCGACAACGGCTTCTACGGAGTGTTTTTCATTTTTATTGAGCTTTGTTATTTCGTCAAGGTCCAACGTCTCTCCGTCCACCCGCGCCCGTACAAATCCTTCCTTCTGGATTTCGTCGAAAATATCTCTATGCTCGCCCTTTTTGCCTTTTATTATCGGAGCTAAAATTGCGATGCTCCTGCCTTGTTTTAATTTTAGTATCTGCTCCACGATCTGCTGCGCATCCTGCTTCGTAATCTCTTTGCCGCATTTATAGCAGTGAGTCTTGCCTATCCTGGCAAAAAGAAGCCTGAGGTAGTCAAATATCTCTGTTGCGGTTCCTACCGTAGAGCGCGGATTTGAACCGGCGGTACGTTGTTCGATACTGATGGCAGGCGAAAGGCCTTCTATGTATTCTACGTTGGGCTTCTGGAGCTGCTCGAGGAACTGGCGGGCATAACTTGAAAGGCTTTCGACATAGCGTCGCTGCCCTTCGGCATAGATAGTGTCGAAAGCAAGTGATGACTTGCCGGAACCGCTCAGGCCGGTTACGACAATAAGTTTATTGCGCGGTATCCTTGCATCGATGTTTTTAAGGTTATGCTCCTTCGCGCCTTTTACGAATATGTATTCTTTTTCCATGTGATACTCACTTCCCATCTTTATCTGTCTATATAACTACGATATTCCGCTCGCGCCTGACAAAATCCTTAACGCCTTTCGCTGCGGCAAAAAGCGGGGTCGCTTGAACTCGGCGGCACTACCGTACCGCCTCATCCCGCCTTCGGCGGGCCCGCTCCGCGGACAGCAAGCGCCCTTTTATAAACCGCTTTTTCCCTGGCTCAAGGCTAGATTTTGTAGGTCGCTTGCCGGAATATCGTAGTTATATATTCGTATAAGATAATATTGATACTCCTCTGAGCGGCCTTCAAAATTTTAGCTTATCGCTAGACAAAAATCGGTTTCTAAAAGGGCGAAATTGTCCGAGGCGACGCGGTAGTCCAGAAGGGACACACCCAGACTACCTTTTGTCTGGGGTGTAGCGTCAGCCGAGTTATTTCGCCCCCGATTTTTGGCGAAGCGAGAAGCGTTAAGAAATTTTGTAGACGCGAAGAGAGTATCAATATTATCTAACAACATTACCAACGAGGTCGTACTCCAGCGTATCGGTTATTTTAACTCTTACAAAGTCGCCGGGCTTAAGATCCTGCCCTTTCACAAATACTTCGCCGTCGACTTCGGGCGCGTCTCCTTCGGTACGGCCGATGTACAGGCCTTCCGCGCTTTCATCTTTCTCGTCGACGATAACTTCGATGGTCCTGCCCAGAAATGACTTATTTATCTCTTCCGCTATATCCTTCTGTACCGACATCAGGGTATCAAAGCGTCCCAGCTTAACTTTTTCTTCTATTTGCCCGCTGTAATTGCAGGCCGGCGTGCCCTCTTCCTGCGAGTAAGTAAAAACACCCAGCCGTTCGAACTTGACTTCCTTTATAAAATCGACTAATTCATTAAAATCAGCGTCGGTTTCGCCCGGAAAACCTACTATGACGGAACTTCGCAGTACGACTCCGGGGATGCGCTTTCGTATTTTCTTTATGAGGGCTAATATATTGCGCTTTGTGTCGGGCCTGTTCATCCGCTTAAGTATCTTATCATTTATGTGCTGTACGGGCAGATCCATATATTTGCACAATGATTTTTCCCCGGCAAAAATGTCTATGAGTTCATCGTCAATATGAGAAGGGTACGTATATAAAAGCCGGATCCATCGTTTATACTCGCGAAAAGTACATAATTTTTTAAGCAGCTCGGTGATTTTTGGCTTCCCGTAAATATCCGTACCGTAAAGCGTCGTATCCTGCCCTATTAAGTTTATCTCCGACAAATGCGCCTTTCCGGAAATATCTTCGACTTCTTTTAAAACAGATTCTACCGGCCTTGAGCGATAGCTGCCTTTGATTGACGGTATGACGCAAAAACTGCACTTATTCCTGCAGCCTTCGGATATCTTGACATATGCATAATGCGGCGGTGTTATCTGAAACCGCGGATTGGTGTGGCTGTAAATGAAAGCGGGGCTCGATGATACTGCATATACTGCTTCCTTATTATTTATCTTTTCCAATATGCCGACGATCTTTTCTATGTCGCCGCAACCTACGAAGGCATCTACCTCGGGGAGTTCTTTTATGAGCTTTTTTTTGTACCGTTGGGGAAGGCAACCGGCCACTACGACCGATTTCATTTTCCCCGTATTTTTGAGTTTTATCAATCCGAGGATCATATCCACAGATTCCCGCTTAGCCTCATCGATAAACGCGCAGGTATTAACTATTCCTATGTCAGCTTCGCTCAGTTCAACAACAGGAAAACCGGATTTATGCAATGCGCCAAGCAGTACTTCGGAGTCAACCATGTTGCGCGGGCACCCCAGACTTATTATACCGACCTTTGCTTTGTTACTGCGGCTCAAAGTCTACGCCTTCGCGAGTAATCAGGACGTTTCTCGAGAGACGATTCTTGGAAAAATCAATATCTTTGCCGTTCACAATCAGTTTTAGCGCTTCAGGCTTTCCGATTTCTAGCAGCCTTATCTCCTTAGCGGCCTTCCATGTCTCTTTGGATTTTTTGGAAAGGGTCTTATGAAATGCGACTTCGCCGTCCAGCATTACTTTAAGCCACACGTCGGTTGATGCAGTTATAGTAAGCGTCAGCTTGTCCTGTTTGGGAATGGGTATGATTTCTTTTACTGCGGATTCACTTGCTTCATTCTTCCTGGATACCTTGGGTGTTTCTTTTGCCGTCCCTGTTTTCTTGGCGGCGGCACTTCTTGTCTTTATCGCCGCGACAACTCCTTTAGCGTATTGCCCTACCTTTATTAAACCGAATATTATCACGAGAAAGATGATAACGGACACCAGTATGGACGTCACTGCGCGCGTAAGTTCCGGATTACTTTTCTGCGGAGACGACTTCTTCTTAGGTACCTGTTCCTTTTTTCGCACATTACTTTCCGTCAGGGGCCGACGTTCGGTTGCGTGTTTCTCGGCAGCGTGCTTTTTACCGGAGGTATACTCTTCCACAATATGCCGCGCGTCCATACCTAAATATGCGGCGTAGCTCTTAAGAAAAACTTTGACATAGGCCACACCTACCTTGTCTTCCAGCCGCCCTTTTTCAAGCGCCTCGAGGGTTCTGGGATGTATCTTCGTCGCCTTATGCACATCTTCCAGCGACAATCCTTTACTCTCTCTCGCAGATCTTAATCGCTCCCCGATCGTATCTAATGAATTTTCGATATTTGCGTCACCGATACCTTTGTTTTTCAGTTTTACCATCTTATTCATTTTCCTTTTTCTCGGCGGTTTCAACGCCATTTACTAATATCTCTCGCGGCTTGGAGCCCCGATACGGCCCGACTATACCCTCGTCCTCCATAGCATCGATCAGCCTGGCCGCCCTCGTATAGCCAAGTCCTAATTTACGCTGCAATATAGATACTGACGCCTGCTTGGTATCCAGGACCGTCTTCACGGCGTCGTCAAATAATTCATCTTTTTCAAATACCTTGCCGACAGCTTTTTTCTCCTGTACCGCCAGGACGCTTTCGTCATAATTGGTCTCTCTCTGCGATTTTACAAAATCGACTATCCTTTCGATTTCAGAGTCGCTTATTAATCCGCCCTGTGCCCTTACAGGCCTTGCTGCGCCCGGCTCTATAAACAACATATCGCCCCTGCCCAGCAGTTTATCGGCGCCGTTCATATCCAGAACGGTCCGCGAATCGACTTTTGAGGCAACTTTAAAGGATATTCTGGCCGGGAAATTGGCTTTTATAACGCCGGTTATTACATCTACCGACGGTCTTTGCGTGGCCAGTATAAGGTGTATGCCGACCGCGCGCGAAAGTTGCGCGAGCCGGGTTATGGCATTTTCGATGACATCCTTAGAGACAATCATAAGGTCCGCCAGCTCGTCGATTATGACTATTATAAACGGAAGTCTTTCGATGGACTTGCCGCTTTCGTCCAGATATTTGTTCTTTTCCTTTTCTATTTTTTCATTGAATATCCCGATATTCCTGGCACCGACTTTTGCCAGCAGTTTATATCTGTTTTCCATCTCATTGACAACCCAGTTTAAAGACGCAGCCGCTTTTTTGGCATCGGTTACAACCGGGCACAAGAGGTGCGGCAAGCCGTTGAATACCGCGAGTTCCACCATCTTGGGGTCGACCATCACAAATTTAACTTCTTCGGGGTCCATACTAAAGAGAAAGCTCATTATAAGGCAGTTGACGCAGACTGTTTTTCCGGAGCCGGTTGTTCCCGCGATAAGCAGATGCGGCATGTCCGAAAGATCCGCTATAACGGGCCTGCCTGCTATGTCTTTTCCGAGCGCCATGGTCAGCTTGGAAGACGACTTCCGGAATTCGTCCGAATCGAGCACCTCTTTAAAATAAACCATGCTGGAAGCCGAATTCGGTACCTCTACACCGACGGTACCCTTGCCGGGTATTGGCGCCACTATTCTTATGCTCTGAGCTTTCATCACAAGCGCTATATTATCGCTAAGCGCGGTAATTCTTGTTATCTTTACGCCCGGCGCGGGTTCGAGCTCGTACCGGGTAATAACCGGCCCCTGCTCCACCCTTACGACTTTGGCCTCAATGTCAAAATCGGCCAAAGTAGATTCCAATATCTCGGAATTTAGCTTAAGGTCGTCCTTTATCTTACGCTCTTCGATCGGCGGAGGGGAATCCAGAAGGTCAAGCGCAGGTAATTTGTACTCGCCGAGATCCTTCGAAGAAATAGCTTTCACGGCGGACGATTTTACGGCAGCAGTTTTCTGCCTTGCCTCTTTCTCCGGTTTATGGATAGCATATTCCACTTCTTTCTGTTTGGGGAGAAAAGTCTCTTTCCATGCGGGCTGTTTAGCTGCCCGAGCCTCCGGTTTTTCGTTCTGCTTTATTACGGGCAATTTCTCGGACGGTTCAGGTCTTTTTACGGAAGCAATTTTGCGGGTTTCTTCCTTCAGCTTTTGCTTGATTTTAACCGGTGCCAGAGATGCCCTCTCCTTAAGATTCCCCATAAGTCCGGCAATAACGCCGTGTATCTTCAGGAATATGGGCAATACCATGAATTCAGTGGCTAAAACCAAAGATAATATCAGCAACGAAAAAAGAATTACATACGAACCTATCGGCCCGAAATATCTCAGAAGTATTTTTGAAAGGAAAAATCCGATTGTCCCGCCCGTTCTGAATTCTTCTATCGATGCCCCTCTCATAATCATGCTCGCGAGGGAGCTGATGGTCAGTATAAGTATAATCGTACCGATTAACCGGCCGTGCATTTTCTGGTCTTCAGCGCCGACCAATCTGTTTATGCCCCATATAAAGAAAAGTATGGCTATCGCGTACGACGATACGCCCATAAGGAAAAAAAGGATACCGCTCGTATATGCGCCGAGAAAACCGCATATATTTTTCACAGGCACATTCGGGTGAGAAGTAAAAAACGGAAGGTCGCTGGAACGAAAAGTAAGAAGGCTTAACAGTATGAAAATTCCTGCCGTAAGAAATAGAATGGATTCAATCTCGTTTCTTTTTTCTTTCGGTAGTTTTTCTCTTTTTGTTTTTTGCATATTCTAATTAATCCCCGTGTGGCCGAAACCGCCGGCCGACCTTTTGGTATCGTCCAGTTCCTCGCGCACGTCCAGTTCAGCCTGTATCGATTCTTTGAATACCATCTGCGCGATTCTGTCCCCGCGCTTTATGGTATAAGATTCCTTGCCGATATTCGTAAGGATTATGCATACAAGACCTCTGAAATCGGAATCTATGGTGCCGGGTGAATTAACAACCGTTATACCGTGTTTCAGCGCTAATCCGCTACGCGGCCGTATTTCGGCCTCGTATCCCGGCGGTATAGCAAGGTAAAACCCGGCCGGTATCAGCTTGATATCGCCGGGTTTAACAATAACTTCGCCGTTAACTGCGGCGTATATATCCATGCCGCTGGAACCGCTTGTTGCATAACGCGGAAGCGGCAGGTCCTTTGCATTTGCATCCTGCTTAATTTTTACTTTTATCACTATCTGCTTCGTTCTTGAGTGCCTGTTTACGGCTCAGATTCAATCTGCCCTTTTCATCTTTTTCCGTCAGCTTAACAAGAAATTCATCTCCGACCTTGACTTCCTTAGTGGCATCTTTTACGTAATGGTCCGACAGTTCGGAAACATGGCACAGGCCTTCTTTGCCCGGCATAATCTCGCAAAACGCGCCGAATTCCATAACGCGCTTCACCTTACCCATGTATATCTTACCGATTTCCGGTTCTGCGGTAAGGCCTTTTATTATATCAATTGCTTTCTTCAGGGCTTCTCCGTCTGCCGAGGCAACCTGGACCGTACCGTCATCTTCTACATCTATTGTAACGCCCGTATCCTCTATTATCTTGCGTATGACTTTACCACCGGAGCCGATGACGTCTTTTATCTTATCTACGGGTATCTTTAACGCCACTATGCGGGGGGCAAAAGAAGATATGTCCCCTCTTGGTTTTGCGATAGCGGCATCCAGCTTATCGAGTATCTCCATCCGCGCTGTATACGCCTGAGCGAGGGCATCTTTTATAATATCAAATCCTATTCCTTTTATCTTCAGGTCAAGCTGCACTGCGGTTATGCCGTCTTTAGTCCCGGCGACTTTAAAATCCATATCGCCAAAATGGTCTTCAAGACCTCCTATATCCGTAAGTATTATATGCTTGTTCCCTTCCTTCACCAGCCCTATAGCCACGCCGGAAACGGATTTTGTTATGGGAACTCCGGCATCCATCAGCGCCAATGTCCCGGCGCATACCGTAGCCATGCTGCTCGAACCGTTCGATTCAAGTATATCGGAGACCAGCCTGACCGTATACGGAAATTTATCCTTGGACGGCATCACCGGTTTAAGCGCTCTTTCCGCAAGAGCGCCATGGCCTATCTCTCTTCTTCCGGGGCCTCTTACAGGTTTAACTTCGCCAACGCTGAACGGGGGGAAATTATAGTGAAGCATAAAGCTCTTTGACGATTCTCCTTCGAGAGATTCTATCATCTGCTCATCAGCACTCGTCCCGAGTGTCGTAACGGCAAGGCTTTGAGTCTGCCCGCGCGTAAACAGGCCGGATCCATGCGTTCTGGGCAGAACTCCCACCCCGCATGTTATCGGTCTTATCTGCGTTCTCGTCCTGCCGTCTACTCTTCGATCGCCCTCAAGCATGGCTTTTCTGACTATCGCTTTTTCCAGTTTAATAAGAACAAGCTTCACTTGTGATTCGCTGTAGCCCGTTTCTTCCGTGACAAGTTTTTCCAAAACCTCTTTTTTTATGGAGTCTAAGGCTTCTTCTCTCTTTTCCTTAATGGGTATGTTTACAAGTTCTTTAAGTTTATTTAAAGAAACTTCTTTTACCCTTTCTTCCACGGCAGTATCTACTGTCAGCAGGTTTATTTTTCTCTTCGCCTGCCCTATTTCCTTCATCATCTTCTTCTCAAGTTCTACTATGTCCTTAAGATACTTCTGGGAAAATTTGATGCCTTCAAGAACGATATCTTCCGACAGCTCGTGGACTCCTGCTTCTACCATTATGACTTTTTCGCCGTCTCCGGACACAACTAAGTCCAGCGTACTTGAATTGAGTTCTTCGAAGGTCGGATTCAGTACGAACTTATCGTCGATTCTTCCGACTCTCACTGCGGCTATCGGCCCGTTAAAAGGCACGTCCGAAATAGACAGTGCCGCTGAAGCGCTGATTACCGCCAGTATGTCCGAATCGTTTTCGGCGTCCGACGATAATACCATGCTTATTATCTGTATCTCATTCGTAAAGCCTTCGTCAAAAAGCGGGCGTATCGGCCTGTCTATCAATCTTGCGGTCAATATCTCTTTTTCGGTCGGTCGTCCCTCGCGTTTAAAGAATCCGCCGGGTATCCTTCCGGCAGCATATGTTTTCTCCTGATATTCCACCGTTAACGGCAGAAAATCAACGCCTTCTCTAGGTTCTTTAGAACAAACCACGGTTGTAAGAACAAGTGTATCTCCCAGTCGTACGGTTACCGCGCCGTCAGCCTGTTTTGCAAGCGTTCCCGTTTCGATAGTAAGCTGCTTGCCGCCTAATTCGATTTCAAATTTCTTCGACATTTAATTCCCTTCTTTTCTTTTATTTTATTTGCGCAGATCTAATTTACCTATTAGGGCCTGATACTTCCCCGCATCGTGCTTTTTAAGATAATCCAGCAGTCTTCGGCGCTGGCTTACCAGCTTCAGAAGTCCGCGACGCGAATTATGATCTTTCTTATGGGTCTTGAAATGCTCCGTAAGATTATTGATCCTTTCCGTAACAATCGCTATCTGAACCGACGGTGAGCCGGTATCCGTGTCATGCGCTTTGTACTCTTTGATCAATGCTGTCTTTGCTTCCTTCCTGATACTCAAAATACACCTCCTAAATACGTTAATTTACATTTACTGTTGTATAGCATATTATTATAGCAGTATCCGGCAATATGTTCAACCTTTTTATCGCATCTTCCTGAATTTCATATTCACACGCTTTGAAGCTGGCATATCTGATAGAATCTTGTGTCTTTATTGCTGTACAAATCGTCAAATGTCCCCTCTTCCACTATTCTGCCATTGTGGAATACGTATATATAATCGGCATTTTTTATCGTGGATAAGCGGTGGGCGATGATTACCATTGTCTTTATGCCCTTAAATTCTTTCAGGTTCTCATAAATCCGCTTCTCCGACTCACTGTCGAGGGCGCTTGTGGCTTCGTCCAATATTAAAAGCTCGGCATTTTTGTATAATTCGCGGGCTATCGTTATCCGTTGTCTCTGGCCGCCCGATATATTGAGCCCGTTATCGCCGAGCATAGATTTCTGCTTCCCGGGCAAAGCGTCTATAAAGCCGGCTATGTGCGCTATCCCGATGGCCTTGCTTAATCCGGCGGCATCCGGCTTCTCATTCCACAACGATATGTTATCCATAATGCTTGCGTTGAAAATTATGTCCTCCTGCGTGACATATCCTGTTTTTTCGCGCAATGATTTCAGATTAAGGCGGTTATAATTTACATCTCCGAAAAAGACATCGCCTTTGGTAGGCCGTATTATACCCGTAATCATATTCGCAACCGTTGACTTACCCGAACCAGAATGGCCCACAAATGCCGTTATGGACTTTGGTTTGATCGCCAGCGCTATGTCGCTCAGTCCGCTCTTTCCGTTCGGAAAAATAAGTGTGACATTATTAAAAACGATATCTTTTGCAAAGTCGGGCTCTTTTCCGTCCTTCAGGTGCAGATCTTCCTTGTTGTCATCCAATTCTTTCTCGATCCGTCCGAAAGTCTCTATGCTTCCCATCGAGGATAAGAATTTTCTGTAACTTGCCTGTACGCTCAGGAACTGCCGGGCGATCTGAAGAAAAAGGAATGCCAGGAAAATTACCTCGCTCACGGTTTTTCCCAGGATGTTCACATAATAAAAAAGCAGGCAAACGACAATCAAAACAACTAAAGGCTCGAATGCGTCCTTTGTAAAAGACGCCAGAAAACCTAATTTATAGGTAAGATGACCCAGATTCTTATTCTCCCGGTCGATTATCTCCGATACTTTTGCCTGGGCCTGGGTCGCTTTCAGGTATTTCATTTTGCTTAATGCCTGAATAAGGATCGAATGAAACCTGCCGTATGAATCACTCATATCGATAGAGGCTTTAGTGGTAAGCCTGTTAAGATTCCTCATTAAGAATATGGCGATCGGGCTGAATGCCAGCAGAATACCGGTTATCCGGGGATTTAGCAGTAAAGCAAGCAATATATAGACAAAGGCGTATATCGCGTAACTGAGTATATATATACACGTGGTAAAAGTCTCGATCACACAGCTTATTTCCCGCGACACGGCATTATCTATATAACCTACCTCTTTTTTGAGCAGATACATATAATCAGCATTAAATATATTCCTAATCATCGTCCGTCTAAGAATTACAGATAAATCCGCCGTAATGCCGCATGTATATCTGGCGTAATAAATAAGGAAGATCGACCTAAAGGTAAAAAATACAAGAATAAGAAAAAGAAGAAGCGTGAACGAATATCCTATATGAAGAGCGCCGAAGATATGCTTTAGCACCAAGGATAATCTGTCATTCCCGAATCCGTTCTGCAGAATAGGCAAAAACAATACTATCCCCAGGCCCTCCACAAAGCCTACGATCAATGTCATAACCATCAGGAAATACATTTTGTTCCCTACTAATTTTTTGAACTTTAGGAAATACTTTATGATTTTTAGCATCTCTGTCTTGCCTTTTCTGGTTTAAGCGGTTTTTTACTCACGAGGCAGTTGCCCAGGATCATATATTCGAGCCCCGACCTTTTAAACGTACTTATCGCATCCTCGGGTGTACAGACAATAGGCTCTCCGTGGATATTAAAAGACGTGTTCAGTAACCCTCCGATGCCGCTTATCGATTCAAAATTCTTTACCAGATCGTAGTATCCGGGGTTATCTTTTCGCTCCAGAATCTGCGGCCGGGCGGTGCCGTCATAAGGATGCACGGCGGCCGCAAACTCGACCCTCGCTTTTTCGGTAGTATGAAAACCGAGCATCATATGCGGCGATTTTATATTCTTCGGATTACGAATATATCTCCGCTGCCCTTCATTTAGCATAGTAGGGGCAAACGGCATCCAGAAATCTCTGCATTTTATCGCGGCGTTAAGATTTCCGACTTTCGCAGTATTTTTCGGATCCATTAAAATACTTCTGTTACCGAGCGCCCTGGCCCCCCACTCCATTCGGCCGTCAAAACGCGCCACTATCTCGCCTGCGGCCAAAAGGCGCGCGGCTATCCTGTTGATATCCTCAGAAAACCGTACATAATATTTCTTTCCCGCACCCGCGGCATCCAGACTCGATTGGATATCATTCTGAGAGAATTCCGGGCCGAGATAAATTGAATCAAGCAGGTGGATCTCAAATTCCTTTTTGGTATCGTGCATATGGCCGGCATATACCTCATATGCCGCGCCTATGCAGATTGATTCGTCGCCGCAGCTCGGAACGACAAATATGCCGTTAAGCCCTTTTAATTCCGTCAGTAGAAGATTAGCCTTTACATTCATAAACACGCCGCCGGAACACGCTATCCTGCCGATACCTGTCTTTTTTACGGCGTTATTGACCCACTTAACAACAAGTTCCTCGACTACTTTCTGCGCTGCGCCGGCTATCCAGTCAAACCTGTGGTTCTCCAGCTCGCTCTTCAGATAAGGATAACAATACCCCGGCCATATATGCGTCCCTTTGCGAAATACAAGATTCCCCTCGTCTATCTCCACCAGAGGCCTGATAATCCTGTATGATTTTTCAACGCCTTTCTGCTCGGCGTACGGAGCAAGCCCCATTATTTTATATTCGTGCTCCCATGGTTTCATTCCCAAAAGAAAAGTCACGCGGGAATATACTTTTCCTAAAGATGCATCGCTCTTAGTCTCGGCAATGCGCTTAAGTTTGCCTTTTTCCCCTATATTGACCGTAGCGCATAATCCGTCACCGGACCCGTCAAGCGTAAGAACCAATAC
>JAQUMG010000014.1 GCA_028718265.1 Candidatus Omnitrophota bacterium | reverse complement strand
CGACCGTTTTCTAGGGATCATCGAAAACGGCAGCGGCGACTACGATAAATTAGGAGGTTTCCTGTATAGGGAGGACGGCAAGACGATTGAAACGGCGCCCGGCAAATACATCGAAGATCTCGACAGCCTTCAGTTTCCCGCGATGCACCTCATAAAACATGACCGGTATGTCATGACCTTTGCCAAATTCAGAAAGAGGCGGTACCTTCCGATAATGGCGACGCGCGGATGTCCCTTCAAATGCGTTTTTTGCAGCGAGCCGCTGACAAATCCTCACGTAAGGTTCAGGTCCCCGAAGAACATAGTGGATGAGATGGAAAAGATGGTAAGAGAGATAGGCGTGACTCATTTCTTTTTTATGGATTCCAATCTTACGCTTAAAAGGGCGCAGACAGAGGGCGTATGTAATGAAATACTGAAGAGAGGCCTTAAGGTCACTTTTGAAGGCTGGACAAGAGCAAACCTGGTAGACAAAGATATCCTCAGCCTGCTGAGAAAGGCCGGCCTGATACGGATCAGCTACGGCATCGAGAGCGGCGATCCTGAAATATTGAAGATCATACGCAAGGAAGTGAAGTTGTCGGATATGCTTAAGGCATTTAAGATGACGGATGAACTCGGCATAGAGCCGGCTTGCTCTGTAATGCTTGGCCTTCCGGGGGAGACAAGAGAATCGGTAGAGCGGACGATTAATTTTGTCAGGAAGATACCCCAGATATTATATTCGAATTTTTCCATCGCCAATCCTTATCCCGGATCCGAGATGTACGAATGGGCGCTCTCCGGCAAGCACGGCATCCGGCTGATCATCAGGGATTTCTCCGGATACAGGCGTTACGATAACAGTCCGATCTCGGTAAATGACCTGGGTCCTGACGACCTGGTAAGGCTTCAGAAGATAGGTCTGCTGAAGATCCATTTCACGCCCAAAAGGATCCTGGCGGCGCTCAGAATGATCGGCCCCGTAGACGGGGCGCGTATCTTTTTAAATCTGATAAGGAAGGCAGTCACATGAAAAACACATATAAAGCGAAAAATAACCGGCAGAAGCCGATATTCGGAATTATCCTGACCGTTACGTTCGGCGCGTTGAGTGTCCTAACGCTTTTATCTTATGTTAACATTTTTCATTGCAGGATGCCTCTCGGCAACTTTCAGCATGAAACGGGTAATTGCTATATATCGCCTATCAAAGGCAATCCTCGCCTCCTTATTTATTTCATCAAGGGAGATAAGATGTCGAATAATATGAGGTCGCGCGCTATACTTTACGAGGACGGCAAGCCCCTCGGCCCCGCCCATAGCCAGCACGCCGATATACGCGAGACAGGAGAAGGAAGGTATTCGCATTGGGGCCGTCATATCTATATTTCTGCCTCTGATAATTCAGACCCGTCCCTCAATAACAAGAAATATGAGATCAGCTGTCCTCTGACAGTACCGTTTTACGTATTCCTTGCTTTTCTGGTAGTATTCTTTCTGTCGTTATCCAGGCAGGCAGAGCGCGCTGCAAAGATATTGTACGGTTTCACGTCTTTGTGCGTCGATCTCTGGAGAGCCGTGATAGGCATCGCGGAGAGGTCGCAATCATTGATATTCATAATCATAGGCGTTTCAGCCGTCGTCCATGCCGTTACCCTGTTTGGCACATCTCTTATGATCTTTCCGGATTCAGGGGGATATGTCGTAGGCGGCTTTAATATCAAAGACTCGTTCAATTTTTCCACCCTTCCGACGATGAGAACGCCGGGATACCCGCTTTTACTGGCCGCGATCTTCAAGATTTTCGGCTCAAACTCGGCCTTTCCGCTTAGAATCATCCAGCATGGCATGGGGGTGATAATAACCGTGATGGTGTATTATACGGCGTTAGAACTTTTGCGCAAAAAATGGAAGGCGTTTTTATGCGCCGTATTGTCATGTTTTTCGCTTCAGCTCATATCCTACGCAAATTATGTCATGACCGAAGTCTTGTACGCGTTTTTGCTGGCATTTACATTTTATTTTTATGTGCGATACGCTGTTACGGGAAGAGACGGATATCTCGTATTATCGCTTTTTGTGACCGGCCTCGCCACTAACGTGAGGCCCGTGGCTCAGTATATGATAATATTTCCGTGCGTTTCGTATCTTATATTTTTGTTTACGAGCCAGAAGAGCAATAAAATCAGATCTTTTTTTGCGCTTATCGCGGGGCTCGCGCTGTACCTTGCCTGCGTAATACCGTGGATGGCATATAATCATGCTCATAACGGTTTTTTCGGGATGACCAAATGCGTGGGGATTAATCTATATAGCCGGGTCGTGGAATACGAAAAGACCATAGACTATGACAGCCCTTACATACAGGACATAAAGAGCGCCTTCGGGAAGAATCTCGCCGTCCGTATACAAAACGGAGAGGCCGAGAAGCTGAAGAATTGGGCATTTTACGACTATTATTTTAACCCGGAGGCGTGGAAACACCATCTGCCGGCGATAGCCGCTTATATTCACGCGAAAAAAGTGAAACCGACCGAAGCCGATGACGTCTTTCTCCGGGCGTCTTTGGATTGCATTAAGAAGTACCCTGTACCTTATGCGACCACAACGCTTACATATGTATACAGGACGCTTATTACTCCCGAACCTACGTATTTATATATACCGGGCATACCCGCCGGTAATGATTACCCCTATCCTTACAGAATAATGTGGGACGCTGAAAAAGCCAACAGAGATGTTATTACCAACTGGCAATGCGACCCGATCCAGGGATATCTTAAATTCGACAAAGAGCCGAACGTGTGCACTATGCTTTATGCCCACATGGTAAATATATATGATTCATGGATAACGGATAATAAGGAGGAATTCCTGTTTTTCTTTTTAATTGTCGGATTTTTGGCGTCGATATACTATATATTCAGAAAAAATAACGGGCTGGCGTGGTTTTCTTTCAGTGGTGCCGTTGCTTATAATGTGATCTTGCCCATGCTGATAGTCCCGGGCACGCAGAGGATGCGCGTTCCCATAGACCCTTTCCTGATAATCCTCTACATGCTCGGCCTTTTTTGCGTGATAGACATATGCAGGGCCATAATATCCAAAGTGAGGCAGCTTAATGTGCGGAATAGCAGGATTCTTTAATTACAGGACAAATAGGCCGGCCGACGAGAAGGGGCTTCTCGCTCTTCTTGAGTCGATGCGTTATCGCGGGCCCGACCATCTCGGCACGTATTGCGACAATGATATCGCGATAGGGAATGTAAGGCTCGCTATACAGGATATTTCCGACAGAGGAAACCAGCCCATATACAATGAAGACAGAACGGTCGTCGTGGTCTATAACGGCGAGATATATAATTTTCCGGAGATGAAGGAGTATCTGAAGAAAAAGGGCCATTCATTCCGTACTAATGCCGATACCGAACTGCTTGTCCATTTATACGAGGAGTCGGGTACCGGGCTGGCTGATGATCTGAACGGCATGTTTGCTTTTGCGTTATTTGACATAAAAAAGAAGGTCCTTATCCTGTCAAGAGACAGGACAGCCCAAAAGCCGTTATTTATAAACAGGAATAAAGACGGTATTTTCTTCTCGTCTGAATTGAAGGCCATGATGCCTTATCTTGACAAGCGGTCCTTAGATCATTCATCGGTCGGAACATTCCTGAGCATAGGGTATACATTGGAGCCTAAAACAATCCTTAAGGAAGTGGAAGCGGTAGAGCCGGGCTACATATATGCCTTCGGACCCTCAGGGGAATCCGTTAAGAGATTCTGGCATATTCCGGCAGAACGCACTGAAAAAATACGGGATTTGAGGGCATGGAATGAGGAGGCGGACTCTGTGATACAGAAAGCTGCCAACAGAAGCCTGCTCAGCGATGTTCCGGTCACACTGCTATTGAGCGGAGGCGTTGATTCAAGCCTTCTCGCGGTCTATCTGAGAGAGGCAAATCGCATTACGAAAGCCTTTACAGGCAGCTTCCCGGAGAACAAGGATCACGACGAATATGATTATGCCTTGAAGCTGGGGCGTTATTGCGGTTTCAAGGTCGAGCGGGTAAGCCTCAGCAATCAGACGCTGGCGGATAATCTGGAAGGATTTTTAAAAAGCTCTTCCCAGCCCCAGGGAGATTACTCAGGCCTCGCGACATATTGCATGGCCAAAGAGATCTCTAAGGAATACAGGGTGGTGCTTGGCGGCGATGGCGGGGACGAGCTCTTCGGAGGATACCCGACTTATACTTTTCCGTATATATCCAGGAGATATTCCTTTATCCCGGGCAGTGCGATAGCATTGGCCCATCGTCTTTCATCATTAGTATGCGATAAGAAGAAATATCTTTCGCTGCCGTTTAAACTTCAGCAACTGTCTCTTGCGTGGAACGAGGATATCATAAAAGCCCACTTTCTATTAAAGAATTTTTTGCCTGAGTCATTAGCGTTGGATGTTATGGAAAAATCGTTTTTTTGGTCCGGCGGCAATGACGAAACAGGCCCTGAGTCTATATTTGAAAAGTTCTATAACGCGCCTTTATTCGATGACCCGATACATAAGCTTTGCTGGGTAGACTTCAATACATTTTTACGCTCAGGTACAATACCGAAGCTAGAAAGAAACAGTATGTCATTCAGCCTGGAGACGAGGATGCCGTATTTAGATAACGATATACTTGATCTGAGCCGGCGGACGGATCCGTCGCTCCTGGTGCATAAGTCTGAGACGAAGAAGTGTTTAAAGTCGCTCCTCAGGAGCAAGGTTGACGGCAAGGTCGGATTCAATCCGATAAAACAGGGCTTCAGCCCGCCGCTCGTTGATTTGTTCGGAACTGAATTAAAGTCATGGAAGGAACATTGGCTGAGTGTTAAAACGCCATATCTAAAACCCGGTACGCCCTCGCAACTTATGAAGTGGGAGCGCAAGGGCTGGGATCTGCATCGATTAGAGTGGAATATTTGTGCGTTGAACGATTGGTGCCGCAGAAACAGCATTATTTAAAAACTTTTATGGGGTGATGCGGATGAAGGCTAAAAAGAAAATACTCACGGTCTTAGGCGCGCGGCCGCAATTTATTAAATCAGAGCCGCTGAGCCATATTATGGGAAGCGACAGGTCTGTCGGTGAGGTGATTGTCCATACAGGCCAGCACTATGATTTCCGGATGTACGGGATTTTCCTGAAGGAATTTTCTTTGGCGAAACCGAAATATTTTCTGGGCGTAAACAAATGTTCCAATGCTGTCCAGGTTGCGAAAATTCTCGAAAAGCTGAGCACGGTCATCGAAGCGGAAAGACCCGACCTCGTCCTGGTCTACGGCGATACAAACGCTACTTTAGGCGGAGCTTTGGCAGCCAAAGAATACCACATACCGCTTGCTCATATCGAAGCCGGTTTGCGCAGTTTCCGGACAGAAATGGCAGAAGAACTGAACAGGGTGGTTACTGACAGGATATCGGATTTGTTATTTGCGCCGGTATCGGAGGCGGTCCGGAACTTAAAGAAAGAAGGGCTGACGACGGGGGTATATCATGTAGGTGATGTCCTTTATGATGTATTACGCCGGTACGAACGGTTTATCGGAAAAGGATTCAGGGAGATCCCGAAAGGCCTGGGCCTTAAAAGGCGGGGCTATCATTTTCTGACATTGCATCGCGCCGAGAATGTCGACAGTCCGTCACGCCTGAGATCGATCTTAACAGGCGTAAATAACATAGACCGCAAAGTCGTTTTTTCCGTACATCCCAGGACCCGCAAAAGGATAAAAGAATTCGGGCTGGAAAATCTGGCCAGGAAGATGTGCTGTATCGCGCCGCAATCCTATATAAAGACTCTTGCACTGGCAGGCAACGCATCCTCAGTCTTAACGGATTCCGGCGGCGTTCAGCGGGAAGCATATATGCTTAAAACACCCTGTATCACCCTGCGGGCGGAGACGGAATGGAACGAGACCCTGGAAGGCGGTTGGAACAGGGTGATTGACATAGATAGCCGATTTTCCGCGAGGTTACCTGAGCTGGTAAAAGATGCAAAATCACCGGAACAATGGAGACCTATTTTTGGCGACGGGCAGGCATCTGCAAAAATATCCGGTATCCTGCGCGACTATTTGCGGTAAAAGAGGGAAGTGTCTTTGAAATGAAAAAGCTTGGATTGAGAGTTTGGGAGTTTTTTTACTATACAACCGCGCTTTTGCTGTATCCGGTAAATATGATATTGGCATCATGGCTCAGCAAAAGAACATATCCCGGCTCTGTTCTGCACGTGTCCAGACTAGGGCATATCCCATTTTTTATGGTCCGGCAATTAAAAGCGAGCGGCAGGAAGGTCGATTATATGGCGATCGGCGCCAGCGCCGGCTGGGATAGCTGCGATTATCATGTGCAGTATTCAATGATCCCTTTTATCCGTATTTTTCAGGAAATGCGCTGGTTTTGGACTGTCGCCGCAAGATATGAAATAGTTCACTATCATTTTATCGCAACACTCGGATATTCCGGATGGGATTTGCCTGTCCTTAAACAGATGGGCAGGCGGATCGTGATGCATTTCCGGGGATGCGATATCCGGGAGCGCAAAAAGAATATGGAATTGAACCCCGAGTTCAATATTTGCCAGAAGTGCGATTATTATATTCCGTATGAGAAAAAATACGGCTGCGAAGTCAGCCGCATCAACAGGCGCAGGCAGTTAGCGAAGCGGTACGGCGACGCCTTCTTAGTTACTACGCCCGATCTTATGGATTTTATGCCTCAGGCAATGTATCTGCCTTTATTTGCGCCTGTGGCCGAGGTCAATGAGAAAAATCCACGCAGCAAGATCGGCGGGTCGGCCATAACGTTAGTCCATGTCACAAACCACCCGGGCATAGAGGGCTCTGATGAGATAGATACCGTAGTTCGCGGGCTCAAAGAGGATGGTTTTGATGTAAAGCTTACGCGGCTCAGTGGAGTTTCTTATGACAAGGTGCTCGAAGCCTATGCTAATTCCGACCTGTCCGTAGGTAAATTGAAGATGGGGTACTACGCAAACGCTCAGATAGAAAGCATGTATTGCGGCACGCCCGCAATTACATTTGTACATCCCAGATTCATGACGGACGATCTCCTGGATTCCGGTTTTATCTTTACCCCTATTACGAAACTGCGGCAGACTCTGGAGGATCTCCTGAAATGTCCGGATAAGATTGAGAAAAAGAAACTCATAGCGCGCGAATCGATCCTCCGCTTACATGATAATAAAGTTTTAGCAGAAAGGCTCCTGAAGTTATATGACGAACTTAAAAGTGTTGCACTGCCCCACTGATACGGGCGGGAATTCGTGGGGGTTGTCGCGCGCGGAACGGAAGCTCGGAGCGGCGAGTGACGTAATGGTCTTTCGTTCGTCCGTGTACGGCTATCCGGCTGATATGGATTTTAAATTCAGGAAGGTCGTAACACCCAGGAGAGAATGGAAACGCTGGCGTTTCCTGGGCGAAGCAATGAAAAAATACGATGTCTTTCATTTTAATTTTGCCAAGTCGCTCATAGACTATCCTTATTTGATGCTGCATCACCTGGAACTGCCGCTTCTGAAGAAGAATAAGAAGAAGATATTTTTCACGGTTCAGGGCTGCGATACGCGGCTCAGGACGTATTGCCTGGGCCATTTTACCGTGTCGGCCTGCAAAGACTGTAAGGGGCTTAATTGCCTTCCGTCATTTGTAAAACGCCAGCGCATAAAAAAGATCGGGGCATATGCGGATAAAATTTATGCGTTGAATCCGGACCTCATTTACAACTGCCCCGGAGCAGAATTTCTGCCGTATGCCAGTGTGGATATGGATGAGTGGACGCCGTCGATCCGCAGACCCGGCGGCAAAAGGATATTTACAATACTTCATGCGCCGACGAACAGGGATATAAAAGGGACGCGTTATCTTTTAGGAGCGGTTAACCGGCTGCAGAAAGAAGGCTGTCCGGTAAGACTTCTGTTGGTAGAAAAAACTAATCGGCGAATGCTCAGAGAGATATACAGGAAGAAATCTATTGATGTTGTTGTTGACCAGCTGCTTGTCGGTTGGTACGGAGCTTTCGGCGTTGAGGCAATGGCATGCGGCGTGCCCGTAATTGCTTATATCCGCACGCAGGATTTACAGTTTATCCCCCGCGGCATGCGTGAAGAACTGCCTGTAATTAATGCCACCCCGTCGACAATATACGATACAATTAAAGAACTGGCAGAAAATCGCAGGATCACGCCTGCGTTAAGCGAGAAATGCCGCGCGTACGTAGAGCAATGGCACGATCCGCTTAAAATAGCCAAAAAGGTAATCGCTGATTATGAAGGAAAATAATAACGATAATAGTCTCCCGTTAGTATCCGTCATTGTTCCATGCCGTAATGAGGAGAGGTTTATTTCCCGGTGTCTCGATTCTATCGTGAACCAGGATTATCCCAAGGTGAGCCTTGAGGTGCTTGTTCTTAACGGAAAGAGCGATGACGGCACCAGGGGCGTTGCATCACTATATGGCGAGAAGCATGATTTTATATCAGTGCTGGATAATGATAAGAAGTTTACATCATTTGCGCTGAATGCCGGTATCCGTAGCGCCCGCGGCGAATATATCTTATGGCTAAGCGCGCACAACGAATATAGCAGTAATTATGTATCAAAATGCATTGAATATTTCCGGAAGTTTAATGCTGAAGCCGTCGGTGGGACAATCAAGGCAATTCCGAGAAGCGATAATCTCACGGGTAAAGCGATATGCCTTTCACTGTCGAGCCCTTTCGGAGTAGGTGACTCTGCGCATAAAATAGGGGTCAAATCACCCCGATGGGCCGATACGGCATTTGGCGTATGCTATCGGAAACAGGTATTTCACAAAGCCGGACTTTTCAATGAAAAACTGATAAGAGGCCAGGATATGGAATTCAGTATGCGCCTTAGAAAAATCGGCATAAAAACTTTATTGGTACCAGACCTGATAAGTTATTACTATGCCCACTCTGACTTCAGAGATTTTATTGCGCATAACTTCAAAAACGGCGTTTGGGCAGTTTTGCCTTTTAAGTATGCAGCTGTAAACCCGGTTGCGTTGAGGCATCTTGTGCCTTTGTTTTTTGTGGCATCGTTGATCGGTTCTCTGATATTATCTTTTTATTCCTGGGTTTTTGCCGGAATTTTCTTATCTTTGGTTATTTCCTATACGGCTTTCGCACTCTTTTTTTCAGCGCTTACGGCGTACAGAGAAAAAGATACACGGCTGATTTTTATTATGCCCTTCATATTTACGGCGCTTCACATGAGCTATGGGGCAGGGTCATTATGCGCCGTCTTCGCAATACCGGGAGGTGTTTTGAAGAGGTCTTTCGATATCGTCATTTCACTGGCAGGGCTTATCTTTTTGAGCCCTGTCTTTTTAATCATTTCAGCCTTGATAAAAGCCGAAGACAGCGGCCCTATCCTTTATAAAGGGACAAGGGTCGGCTTAAACGGAAAAGAGTTCAAGATGTTTAAATTCAGGACCATGGTCGTCAATGCCGACAAAATAGGCGGCCCGTCAACAGCTGACGATGATTCGCGCATTACGCACATAGGCAGATTTTTGCGGAAGTATAAACTGGACGAGATACCGCAGATGATAAATGTATTTCGCGGCGAGATGAGTATTGTCGGTCCCAGGCCGGAGGTGCCGTTTTACGTAAATATGTTCACGGCAGAAGAAAAGAAGATCCTGACTGTAAGGCCGGGCATAACGGATTGGGCGTCATTATGGAATCATGACGAAGGCGCTGTTTTAGCCGGCAGCCCGGATCCTGAAAAAACCTATATGGAAAAAATACGGCCTGAAAAGATAAGGTTGCAGATGAAATATGTGGATGAACGTTCATTCTGGGCCGACCTAAAAATAATCGCCATGACAGCGGCAAAACTATTGAAAAGGTGATACTGGACTATAATGGCAGCCTATTCTAAAAAATTTCTGAAGGGCCTTTATACGACAATGCTGCGTATCCGCTTTTGCGAGGAGAGCATGGTCCGGCCCATTACGAAAGGCGAGATACGATGCCCGGTCCATCTTTATACGGGGCAAGAGGCGATAGCGGCGGGTGTATCGGCAGCTCTGGGCAAGGGTGATTATGTCTTCAGCGGCCACCGTTCGCACGGCCATTTTATAGCACGCGGCGGAAAAATGAAAGAATTGATCGCTGAAGTATACGGCAGAAGCGCCGGCTGCTCAAAAGGCAGGGGCGGATCAATGCATATATGCGATAACTCAATAGGCATGCCGGGCACTGTTCCTATCGTAGCCGGCATAGTTTCACTCGCGCTGGGATCGGCACTTGCGTCAAAGATCAACAAGGATAATAAGATCACCGTAGTTTTCTTCGGCGATGGCGCGACAGGAGGGGGCGTTCTTTACGAGTCTCTTAATTTCGCAGCGCTCAAAAAATTACCGATCGTATTCGTGTGCGAAAATAATTTTTATTCTACGCATTTACCGATTAAAAAATGCCGTCCCGATGAATATATATATAAAATAGCAAAGCCTTTCGGTATCCAAAGTTCCAGGGTTGACGGCAATAAAGTCCTGGAAGTTTACGAGGCCGCAAAAAAAGCGATAGGCATGACAAGACAGAATAAAGGGCCGGTTTTTATAGAGTTTGTAACTTACAGGATGCGCGGCCATGTAGGGCCGGATGATAACATACAGGGATATCATACGGATATAAGGACGCAAGCCGAGATAGAGCGCTGGAGAAAAAAGGACCCGATTGCGGACATGGAAAAACTTCTTGCCGGAAGTAACATGCTGGGCAGAGAAGGTGCGGAAAAGATAAAAAAAGATGTAAGGCGGGAAATTAAAAAGGCGTATTCTCTTGCAAAAAAGAGCCCCCTTCCCGCAAAAAACGAATTGACGGATTATGTCTTCAGAAAATAGGAAGCTCAAATATAGCGATGCAATTAACGAAGCGCTTTTTCAGGCGATGGCTGCCGATAAATCTGTATTTGTAATCGGCCAGGGCGTAAAAAGCCCATGGTATGTCGGCAATACGACCAGAGCTCTTGCAAAACGCTTTGGCGAAGAGCGCGTCATAGATACGCCCGTTTCGGAAAATGCCGTTACGGGAGCGGCCGTAGGCGCTGCAATCAGGGGGATGAGGCCTATAGTCGTCCATCCCCGCATGGATTTTATGATGTACGCAATGGATCCGATAATTAATGAGGCTGCTAATTGGCATTATATGTCCGGCGGAAAGTGTTCGGTTCCGCTCGTTGTGTGGGGCATTATTAATAGAGGCGGTGAACAGGCGGCGCAGCATTCTCAGGCCTTTCACGCCATCTTTGCTCATATACCCGGCCTTAAGGTGGTTGCGCCGTCCGACGCGTATGACGCAAAGGGCCTGATGGTTTCGGCAATAAGAGACAATAACCCGGTAGTTTACATAGACGACAGGTGGTTATATTCTACGGAAAAGGCTGTTCCGCGGAAAATATATTCCGTTCCGATAGGAAAGGGCATAATCAGGAAGAAAGGCAAAGACGTTACTTTAGCCGCTGTATCTTACATGGCGCATGAGTCGCTTAAAGCCCTGAAGCATTTTGAAGAAGACGGGATAGACGTGGAATTAATAGATTTTCGTTCGCTGAAACCTCTGGATAAAGATCTATTGTTCGGATCTGTAAAGAAGACAGGAAGGCTGGTAATTGCCGATGGCGGGTGGAGGACCTGCGGCTTTGCGGCAGAGGTTTCCGCTTTGGTATCCGAAAATATTTACGGGTATCTGAAGGCGCCGATAGCCCGGGTTACTTTGCCTGATGCGCCGGCTCCGGCGAGCCCGTCGCTGGAAGAGGCGTATTATCCTACGGAAAAGGATATTGTCAAAGCAGTAAAAAGGATATACCGGTATGAAATATAAAGTCCCGTTCGTTAATTATCCTCTTCAGTATCACAATCTGGAGGCCGAAATAAATTCTGCGGTCCGGAGCGTTTTAAGGAGAGGGGACCTGATTTTACGTTCCGATGTGGAGAAACTTGAAAAATCACTTGCCTCTTTTTTAAATGTAAAATATGCAGTCGGCCTGAATAGCGGCACCGATGCGATAATCTTTGCCCTTAAGGCAGCTGGAATAGGCCCGAAAGATGAAGTGATAACGGTTTCTCATACATTCGTGGCCTCGGTAGCATCTATCGTTCACTGCGGGGCAAAACCCGTATTAGTAGACGTGAAAGAAGACGACTTTACCATAGACACCGACAAGATTGAAGAAGCAATAACAGCTAAGACGAAGGCAATCATACCGGTCCATCTTAACGGCCGCACGTCGGATATGGGAAAATTGATGGCCATAGCAAAAAAACACCGCCTGATTGTGATTGAGGATGCGGCACAGGCGCTGGGCGCAAAATTTAACGGCAGGATGGCCGGTTCTTTCGGCTCAGCGAGCGCTTTCAGTTTTTATCCGGCCAAGATTCTCGGCGGTTATGGTGACGGCGGCGCGCTCGCTACTAATAGCGAAGAAATATACAAGCACGCCGTACTCTTGCGGGACCATGGCCAAAGGACAAAGACCGAGGTTGTGTGTTACGGCTTTACCAGCCGGTTGGATAATTTACATGCGGCGATTTTAAATGTGAAATTCAGGCAGTTACCAAAATGGATTAAGAGGAGAAGAGAGATCGCGAAAATATACCATGAAGGGCTGAAGAATGTCATCGGCATAAAGTTGCCGCCGCCTCCGGAGGGCAGCACCTGTTATTACGACGTTTATCAAAACTACGTCATAAGAGCCGGGCGGCGTGATAAATTAGCCGAATATCTGCGGAATAGCAGTATTGAGATTTTGATCAAAGACCCGGTTGCGCTTCACCGGCAGAAAGGCCTGGGGCTAAGCGGATTTGACTTGCCGGTATCCGAGAAACTTGCCGGACAGGTTATCTCCCTTCCTATATATCCGGAACTTACGAACCGGCAGATAGAATATACGATTGATCAGGTGAGCAAATTTTATGCATAATGATTATACCGTAGTAACAGAACTACCCGGCATGAAGGCGTCCAAAGAACAGATAGCGCGGCTTTATCAGCGTTACCGCTTTGCTCATCAGTTCTGCGGAGGCAAAGATGTGCTGGAAATAGGCTGCGGCGCGGGACAGGGGCTAGGTTATCTGGCCGAGACCGCAGAAAGAATCATCGGCGGAGACATAGATGAAAATAACCTGGATTATGCCCGAAAACGGTACAAGGGGAGAGGCGATATAAAAATAGAGATTCTGGACGCTCAAAAAATGCCTTTTAATGATGAGGCTTTCGACGTAGTCATATTGTACGAAGCGATATATTATTTAAGCGATGCCGCGAAGTTTATCGGAGAAGCATACCGCGTTCTAAAGGATAAAGGCTCGCTGATCATATGCAGCGTAAATAAAGATTGGCCTGATTTTAATCCTTCGCCCCTTGGCACGAAATATTTTTCTGTTCCGGAATTATATTCTCTGCTTAAGACAAAATTCCCGGATGTCAGTTTTTACGGCGGTTTTTCGGCGGAAACGAATAAGCCGAAAGATATGCTGGTGTCCTTACTTAAGAAGACCGCAGTAAGATTGCATATTATGCCGAAGACTATGAGAGGAAAAGAGCTTCTTAAAAGGCTGTTTTTTGGCAGATTATATCCAATGCCGCAGGAAGTAAAAGAGAATATGACAGAATACACAGCTCCTGTGCCGATACCCTGGGATATGCCGGACAGATCCCATAAGGTTATATTCGCAATCGCGCATAAAAAGGCTTAAATTATGCTGAACATTGACCTCGAACACATAATAAAATTGGCCGATAAAGTAGCGGAGTACTCTTTATACGCTTTGATATTTACCCTGCCGGTTTCAAAGTCTATGGTAGAGATATTTTTTACTATTGCGCTGGTCTCGTGGCTGGTAAAACGGCTGCTTTTAAAGTCGTTTACGCCGGTACGTACAGAGTTAAATATACCGATAGCCGTTTTTGTTTTAATCGGTTTTTTATCTATGCTCACCAGCGTCTCACTTCTTTTAAGCCTTAAAGGATTTTTTTTCAAGCTCTTTGAATGGGTAATGATATATTTCATAGTTACGGAGATGATCAATACCAGAAAAAAGCTGAACAATACGATATTGATAATGCTCGCTGCGGCGTTTATTATGAGCATAGACGGAATATTTCAGGCCATAACAGGAAAGGACTTTTTCCTGAATTATTCTTCCGTAGCGGGGTATATAATCAGGGCTTCTTTTGACAGCCCGAACGGTTTCGGGGTATGGGTTGTCGTGATGCTTATTTTGGCGGCCAGTCTTGCCTGTTTTTCGGAAAATAAAAAAAGGCACTTATTATGGATTTTAATATGTCCGCTGATTTTCTGCCTTGTTTCTACATATTCGAGGGGCGCGTGGGCGGCAGGCTTCCTGTCTTTGATATTCCTGGGCTTTATCCGCAGCAAAAAACTGTTTTTGATTGCAGTAGTACTCTTATTGATTTTACCGTTCATCATGCCTGCTTCCGTAAAACAGCGCGCGGATTCAATTATGAAGATCTCAAGGACAAATACCGACAGATTTACATTGTGGCAGGAAGCGCTGAATATTACCCGGGATTTTCCGCTCCTGGGCAGCGGCATAAATACCTACGCCAGTGTGGCCCCCCGGTATAAACTTACGGAAGTAACCGGCGTATATCCGCACAATTCCTATCTCCAGATGTCTGCCGAGTCAGGATTGCTGGGAGTAGGAGCATTTCTCTGGGTATTAGTTGCGCTCTTCAAAACATCGCTGGTGAATGTTAAAAGATTAAATAACAAGCTTTGCGGAGCAGTCTTACCCGGACTTTTAGCAGGGCTGTTCGGGCTCCTGATCCACAGTTTCGTCGATACCGACATATATTCGCTTCAGCTGGGCAATCTGATATGGTTTCTTATGGGGCTGATCATAGCCGTACAAAAAGTCTCCTCGCAGGAAGCAAATCCTACTAAATTTTAATACCCCCTTGACAAATTACAACTCCTATGGTATATTTAATGTGCTTGATATTTAATATACTTAAATATCAACTCCATTAATAATTCAACTCTACGAAACGGAGGACAAAATGGAAGAGATGCCATTATCCGAGTTTGCAGATAGGGTGGGCAGTATCATGTCCGTGTTAATGCGGAATTTTTTAAAACAGCAGACGGACAAATTTTATCAGATGAAGATCACGATACCGCAGTTTGCCATTCTGAACTTTTTGAGCACAGAAGGGGAGCACAAGATGACGGATATGGCGAAATTCATGAACGTCTCAACCGCTGCTGTAACGGGGATCATTGACAGGCTTACGAAGTCCGGTTACGTTACGCGTAAACATGATCCTGATGACAGACGCATAGTGAGAGTAAAACTTACAGATAAGGGAATCGATCTGGTAAAAAAGAGTTTTCATCAAAGACGCCAGATGATTATCGACATGTTCGGCAAGATATCCCAGAAAGAGCGCGAAGATTACCTGCACATACTTACACATATAAAGGAACGCCTGCCAGCATAACAAAGAGAACCGGTATGAGAAAGATCATAGTAGGAATATTAATATTTATATTTAATGTCACTTATATACTGCCTCTGGCAGCGGAAGAGGCGGCGTCCGGAGTGCTGCCTGGAGAGGAGCTGAGACTTGAGCCCGCAAAGATGCCTGATATAAAAGAAGCCCTTAAGCCGGCACCGGATACAATACCCACATTCACAAAGGAAGACTTTATCGCGACGGCCGATATGAAGAAAATACTCAGGATCGGCATGGTAGACTGTGTCGCCATGGCGCTCAAGAATAACTCCGAGATACTGGTAAAAAAGATATCGCCTCTTATAGAAAAAGCCAACGTAAAGAAGGAAAAAGGCGCGTTTGACCCGGAATTTTCCGCCGAATTTTCTTATGAAGACAATACGGAAGTAGGCGCTACGCCGCTTTTTGTGCCATCGAAATCCACCAGCCAGACAGGACAGTTGAATCTGGGATATGAACAGAAGCTTACTACCGGCACCGAAATAGAAGTGGACTTTGATAATACGAGACTGGATTCAAATTCAAGGATCCAGTTCCCCAAACCGTATTATGATTCATTTGCCGTGGTCACTGTCACGCAGCCGCTTCTTAAAGGCGCGGGGCTTATTGTAAATAAGGCAAATTTCCTGATAGCGAAAAACAATAAGTTAAAGTCGGACCAGGAAGTCGCCCAAGAAGTGATGAGCGTCCTTACAAACGTAAAAAAGGCTTATTATAATTTTCACTATACGCGTGAACAGTACAGAGCGGTCGAGGCGGCCATGGCGCGGTCAGAGGAACTTCACAGAATAAATAAGGAAAAGTATGCGAAAGGGCTGGCGAGCGATGTGGACCTGTTACAGTCGGAAGCGGAAGTATCGCGCGCAAGACAGGCGCTGGCCGCTGCGGAAAATGCCCGGAATACATCAGAGGACAACCTGAAGTTTATAACAAACCTCGTGGATGACCCGGAACTATGGAATTCAGAAATAGTCCTTTTGGATAAAGTGATGTACGAAAAAGAGGAGCCGGGGCTGGTTAGCGCCATAAACGAGGCATTTAAATTCAGGCCGGATTACGAAGCGGCTAAAATAGGACTTAAAAATCAGGATATAAATGTCATTTTCTATCAGAACAGCATGCTGCCCACATTGGACCTTGTCGGAAGTTACGGGTTAAACGGTTTAGGCAAGGGTGCTAAAAGCGACATGGATTCACTGGGCAGCGGAAATTATCAGGATTGGACTGCCGGCGTAAGCATTTCATTGCCATTTTGGGGCGATACGGATAAGGGAAATTATGAAAAAGCCAAACTGGAAAAGAAGAGGGCGCTTATAGGATTTAAACGCCTTGAGCAGAATATAATATTACAAACGAGAGATGCGGTCAGAAATATCGATATCGACTACAGAATGCTGGAAGCCATCCTGGATACGAAAAA
>JAQUMG010000013.1 GCA_028718265.1 Candidatus Omnitrophota bacterium | reverse complement strand
TACAAATAAGAACCTGAACCTGCTCTCCGGCTCATTGATAACAACCTCTTCTCCTGAAACAGCGGAATGAATCATGTTATACACTGCGCCTCCTTGCCTGCCAAGTCCGTGTATACCGGCCAAACGCAAGGTGACACCCCTCATTCCTTGCTGTTGCTCTGTCTGCACCCTAAGCAATTCTTCGGCGGCAGACTTACTCCATCCGTATACTTCGCGGGGTTCGGCCGCATCATCTTCCCTGAAGCCGCTGCTCCTTTTGGTGGAATCGCCGTAAATAGCCATAGACGAACAAAAGATATAAATCTTACACCCGCCTTTGATGGCTTCGCTGACCAGATTCGCCTGACCGGCCATGTTATCCCGGATAGACTGCTCTAGATAAGCATAATCATTCCGGGTACTTATGGCGCCGGCTGTATGGATAATCGCATCAAACCGGTATTTTTTAAATAATCCCGTAACATCGGATATCTTTGAAAGATCACAATACTCATAAGTCAGCCCTGTCGTCGGATCCTGGATAAGCCGGCCTGTTTCTTTTCTATAGGTACCGCATATAGATACGCCCTCTTTTTTCAGCAAGGCGGGTATTAAATGCGACGCCAAAAAACCATTTGCTCCTGTAACCAATATATTCATGCTCATCTTAGGTTTTTCAACTCCCTTATCAGGCATTCAGAAACATATAATGCGTCCTTATCGATCATCTGGACATGCACCGGCAGGCAAAGTGAGCTGTCAAGGGTTTCTTCTGTCCTGTCAAATTTTCCTTTGTTAAATTTATCAAATATCTTCTCTTTGTGACACGGGATATATATGCCCTTCACCTGAATACCGTATTTTTCTTTCATGTGTTTTACGAGTTTCCGGCGGTCGATACCTTTTTTCAGGAATACGGGATACTGGTAATAGCTCGGCCTGTTGCCCGCCGGCATTTTTAGCAGCCTGATATTCGGATTTGACTTCAGTGTCTCATGATATATACCGGCGATCTTCCGTCTTTTCGCCAGATAAGATTTCAGCCCGGTGAGATGGTGATACCCGACACACGCGCGTATTTCATCGAGAAACCAGTCATTTCCTATATATTTCACTTCCCCTGTCCCTGCGTCTTTTCCGAAAAGCCTCATCTCCTCAGCGTATTTCTTCAGCTTCTTGTCCTTTGTCGTTATCATGCCGCCGGTGCCGCAGGTTATGATCTTCGTCGGATAAAAACTGAAACAGGCTGCGTCGGCAAATGAGCCGGCCTGCCTGCCGCGTATATCCGCGCCTAATGCCTGAGCTACGTCTTCGATCACAAACAGATTATTTTCCCGCGCTATGCCGAATATCTCGTTACATTCCGGAGAAATAAAGCCTGCGAGATGCACCCATATCACGCCTTTTGTCTTACGCGTAATCTTCTTCTTCAAATCATTAATGTCAAAAGAAAGGGTATCGGGATTCATATCTACGAATACGGGCGTTCCGCCGGCAAAAAGTATTGAGCTGACAGAAGTGACAAACGAGCCGCTGGGTACCAGGACTTCCCGCCCCGTAACATTAAAATATTTTAAACAGATAGTCAGCGCCGTCGTGCAGGAATTGACCGAAACCGCATAAGGTACGCCGATGGCCGCGGCAAAAAGCGCCTCGAACTTTTCCGTAAACTCCCCCAGCATAAGCCGGCCATCCGCCAGAATACGTTTAATATCAGCGGCGATCTTTCTGCGGCAGGTTTCCGGAAAAAACGGCCTGAATAAAGGTATGCTTTTTTTAGAATTTATCATATATCTCCGTTATCTTATGTATATTATTGCGTCCGTTAAAAAGCGATTCTGCCTTTTCTTTATTATCGCGGCCCATCTTTTGCGCGACTTCCGGATGAGCAGAAAGATAGGCAATTTTTTCCGCAAACTTCTCGGCGTCAAATTCGGGCAGAAGATAGCCGTTAACGCCATCGCGTATATATTTGTCGTAATTTCCCACAGTTACAACGGGCTTGCCGCTCGCCATTGCCTCGATCACATCGCGGCCCCAGGGATTTTCTATCGCCCGGGATATATGGACCAGGATATCGCTTTCAGAGATAACCGTCTCCGGCGAATTCTGATATCCCATGAAACAAAAATAGTTTTCGAGGCCTTTATCTTTTATGCTCTGACGGATGAATGCAGCATATCTGTTACCCGGATCAGATTTACCGCAAACTACGAATATAGCATTGTCGCATCCGATCTTCTTAAGCGCCCGGGCTACATCTATTAAGCGGTCAGTGCCGCGAGGCCGCGAAATCGAACTCAGAACCAGCGCTTTAAACTTATCCTTATAACCGGCCAGGGCATCTGTCTTTCCGGCCGCCGTACCTGCTTCAGCGAAGTTATAGATTACAGACTGGGGCAATTTTGCGGTACCCGGGCAGATTTCGCGCCATAACCCCTGCTCGTTTTCCGTAATGAAAACTAAATGATCCGCTGTCTTACCGGCTATGCAGACCTGGATCTTCGCGAATATGTTTCTGGGCAGCATGGTCCTTACATGATATACTACCCTGCACCGGAAAAATACTTTGAAAAATATTCCGGCGAAAAATAGGCTTTCATGATTCAGATGCACTATCTTTATATCATAATTATTTATCAGTTTTTTTACAAAGATCAGGAAGCGCGGAAGATGCACGAGCGTCAGCAAAAATACCAGAATACCTTTCGGATTACCATGCCGCATGGCCGTTATCCGCGGTATAGGCGAAAAGAGATAGGCCGGCACATCCATTTCAGCGTAGCGCTCCTTGTTCGGCCCTTCTTTGCCGTACACTAATACCGGCCCGTACTTATCCTTATCGAGATATTTGATAAGGTAATAAAGGCTTCTTGACGAGCCTCCCCATCCGCCTTCTATATCAACATATAAAATCGGAATTCCGGATTTCATATCTCTTTCTCGATAATCAAAAACTTCCATGGCTGAATAATGTAATTATTGACCTGCATACCATTGACAATAACCGTCATATTATGAGATTTTTTTTCTTTCGCATCGCCTGAACGCCCGATGTTGTCAGGATTGTAATCCTTGTCCTCGATCAATCTGTATTTTTTTACACCGCCTAAATTGCCGGCCAGCCTTGAAATATATTCCTGTGAATAAATATTAAGAAAATGAAAATTGCGGGGTTCACCATCCCTGCCGTATTCTTCGGGAGGATTTATTTGCTTGATCCGGAAGGAAGTTTTCCCGATAAGCGTCCGCACCACAAGAAACCTCTTCGTAACTCTCCATAATTCACGAATCGGTTTTTCTATTGACGGCAAATGTAATAATACATTATTACACATAACCACGTCGGCATAATTATCCGTTAACTTCAGATTAAAAATATCCCCCGTTTCAAATACATAAGATTTTCTCAGCAGGTTCCCGTTAACATTCTTCGCGAAAGCTTTTTTCGCTAGTTGTACATAATATGCCGTTGCGTCTATCCCGTGATAGCTAAAAGGGGCCCGTAATATGTTATCTAATGATGTCAGATAATGTCCTGCCCCGCAGCCGACATCTAAAATCGTATAATTCGCTTTTACCAATTTAGCGACATATTTAGCCGCGGCCCGGCTGCTCTCCATCTCAGGCAGTTTACCTACTGCGCGCTTATAAAATACTTCACCATATTTTTTATCTTTATCCCAAACGCGCCATTTATCTTTTACCATATATTTCATCTCCTTCACGCACTCAGACTTTTTATCAGCGATGAATATAATGCCTCTGTTTCCCGCGCTGTAGCCGGCTTCCTCTTCGCGGAACTATAATCGCTCCAGTGCAAGTCGATCGAAGCGGCCTTAAGCGCTGCAAGGTATCTCATGCCGTCCTCTTTCCGCCTGCGCTTCGCCTCTTCGGTATCTGCACCGCATAATCTGGCCAATAACGGCCTCAATTCTTTCCATGATTCGACTGTATAGACATGCGGCAGAAATCTGTAATTGTTATGGATGCCGACCGAGATGACCGGTATGCCTGATATCCCCGCCTCAGTTCCCAAGGTGCTTGTAATAACAACGACGCAGCGCGCATTTCGCGCGATATCAAGGGCATACGCGCAAGGATGCGCTATCAAGACGTTCGGTATATCCTTCAGCGTTTGGTAGAACTCCACCGGCCTTCTTCCGATCGCGCCTATATGCTCTTTGACTACGAGAAAATTCCCGGCCGGAAGGTTCTTGGCCAATAACTCTATAAGGGCCATTTGTTCATTGAACTCCGGGCTTCTAACGCCAAGGGCGCTTTCGGGCTCCAGATGTAAAGGAAAAAATACATACGAAAGATCTTTGATCTTATCGATATTTACCGTATCAAGCTTTTCCATGTATCTCATTCCTGTATGCATTCTCCAGACAGATTTAATGACACTGGGTAATTTGTAATTACCCATCGTTACTTTATGGTGAACTTTTTTATACAGGTATCTTTTTATCTGCCCGCATATCTGTTTAAAAATAAATATCCTGGACGTGTGCTGCTGGAGGCGCTTATAATTCTCGTCGCTCCACGGAAGACGTTTTAAACTCCGGACCTCATCCCCCGTGACAAGTCCATTGATATCCGTAATGGCACGGTAATTCTTTTCTATATACGGTATTGAATAGTACTCATCTATCCGCCAATAAAAAAACGACTGGTATCCTGACGGCTGCAATGCTCTAATCGGAATATCTCTATGCCTTGCTACTATGGCGCAGGTCTTTCCGATAACCCCTCCGGCCATACCTACTAAAAGGTCGGGTTTAACTTTTTCAAAATAATCTTCCCAGAATTTTATAGCTTTATTGACTATGCTGGCCGACTTTAGATAATCGGCCTTGTCGCTCAATTCCGATCTCGGATGACCTGTGCCTGCCGCGGAAAAACCGCGCCCCAGATGCCTGTCGGTCTGCAGGACATCCACTACAAACGTCTTATATTTGTCTTCGTATCCACGCGCTTCAGCGTATATACTCTCAGGCGAACCCTCGGGGTTGTCATATTCCGAGAAAAAATGGTTTGTAGTGACAAACGAATCTATTACACCTTCCTCATCGCGTTTCTTCCAATATGCTACGCCCTCAGGTGAGGATGCGACAAAATGTATCTTTGCTCCGCTCTCGTTTTTTAGCTTTTTGGCGAGCGGGATCCACAGCCAGCTGTAATTCGATTGCCCAAGTATAACTACACTCTTCATTTTGTTTAACTCCTTTTTTGGCGCAAGCGAAGGTCTGACTTGCTCACCCTGTGTATTTTGAGGCGTACGACCATGTCAAGCGCCGTGCCGATAGTCAATGCTGCCGCCCATACCGCGATCACCGTAAAAAGTATGATAAATAAAGCGGTTGTCATGCCCGTAATCGCTGCCGTAGCTAATACCAGAATCTTAGCATCCATCGCAACGTTGCTTATCGCATAAAGCGGCATCATCCCGGATTTAAGAGGATTTAAATTGTCGGGCCTGCCGGCAGGCGGCAGTTTCCCTTCAAGTTCGTCTATTTTTACCCAGCGACACATGAAAGAGGCACGGTTTATCACAAAAAACCCGAAGAGCAGAAACATTGATGCGCCGATTCCCATCAAGAGAAAAGCCACGCTGCTTCCGGCAAAATAGAATCCTACTGCAACGGCTAACGGTATAAATGAGTCTGCAAAAACATCTACGGCACCGTCAGCGAACTTGCCGAAGTAAGTAGCGGAATCCGTAATGCGGGCTATGTTTCCATCAACAAAGTCAAACAATACGGCCAGGAAATACAGCAGCACCCCAAAAGTAAAAAAAATACGTGTACCTGTAATAAAAGCGAACGCGCTCATTACATTAAGCGCAAGCGAAATTGCCGTTGCCTGATCCGGCTTCATATTTAATTCCAGCGCGAAGGACGTCATATAAAAAGAGAGCGGCCTTATTATATAGCGGGATATAACGGATGCGTTATTCGCGTTAAAATTGAAAGAATTTTTTACTTTGCTCGGCGCATATTTCATCTTATCCTCCGGATACTTATGGGTTCCCATGCCATTTATTTTGCACTGAGACGCGCAAGGTGTTTTAACACGGGATGAATAACAAAATACTTTGTACCGCGCTTTTTTTGAAGCATTACGTCTTTAAACCCGCTATTCTTTATATAATTTTTCAGGACCGATACCAGAAGATCTGCTCTTATCGCGCTGTCATAAACGTAATCCACATCTATGCCTTTAGCCGGAGGTCCGTATTTCTTTCTTGCTACAACTGCTCCGCCGTCTATTGTCGCATTCAGTAAAATGGCGGAAACGCCGCAGAAATTGTCCGCAAGCCAGCTATAATACAACGTTGTGCTGCCTTTGTAATCAGGCAGCCATCCTGAATGCATATGCAGGAATCCTATCCCCGATCCTATTAATTCTTTTCCTACTATCTGGCCTCCGTACCCCGAGTATATGATTAAAGCGGGATTTATTTTTTTTATCTCCGTCAGAATCTTATAATTATTTACATCATTAACCGCGACTTCTTTTACATTCCAGCCGTACTTTTTAGAACTCCCTGCAAGGGGAATGGACAAATCCGGAACAAATAATCCTTTTATTCGGTACTTCCCGGGTATGTCGGCGGGCTGGCCCAAAAGCCCTTTATTTTTTGTTCCGAAAAACAGGGCATATTCCGGGTGTAAATCTGCATCTACCATCGCCTGGGCATATGCCTGCGATCTGGCAGTATGGCCTGCCAAAAAAAGAACCCCTTTCATTTTCATATGGACACACCCGCAGTTCTGCCTAACACGCTGACATGCTTGAATTCCCGTAAGATAAGCCACGCCAGGCGTTGTTTTTGCCGTTTATCTAAATTGCGGCTTATGGAACACAGCGTATCGATAATTTTCAGGAGGGCATTAAGATACGTAAGTTTTTTGTGTTTTGCGTAAGCCGCTTCGAAGATCTCGGCTGTTTCGACATAAAGCCCGTTGTCAACGTGCTTCGTGACCTCGAATTTTTGTACAAGCCGCCTTAATAAAATCTCTGCCTCTTCTCTTTTGCCGCCCTGAAAACGAATGGGTTTACCCAGCGCCCTTAATACGCGCAGTCTGTCGGCTTTCCACGCATTTATAAACTCTATCCCGTAATATGGAGTGTAAAAATAAGTATTTGGCGCATCTAAAAGGCGTCCTTTTGCGTATGTATACTTTATCAACCTATGCTCTCCTTTTTACCGCCGCAAGAACTTCTTCCGCTAACTCCGTAAAATCATCCCTGTGCTTATTGTTATCTATAACGAGGTCCGGCGTTTTCGGCTCAGGAAAAGGTATGTCCACGCCGACGACATTCTTCAATTTACCCTGAATTGCCGGAAGATATAAATTGTTCTTATCCCTTTTTTTCAGGACTTCCATGGAAACTTTAAGGTAAACCTCTGAGTAACCGCTGATATTGGCGCGGTTCCATTTCTGCCATTCCGGAAATATTGATAAGACCGCTGCTATGATATGGATGCCCTGATCCGCGAGAAATTTTGATAAGCGCGACAGTCTTTCAGCGTTTTTACGCCTTCCTTCTACGGTATGATCAACATCATTGCCGAAAAGCGCCCTGATAACATCCCCGTCGAGCCGCACAAGATTCGGCATCTCCGGCTTTAGCCTGTCATAAAGCGCCTTTGCCAATGTCGTCTTGCCTGAACCCGAAAGCCCTATCACCCAGATAACCATGTCAAGGCCTACCTTTCATTATAGAGGCTGTTTGCCAGCTTGAGGTCCCGCTCTGTGTCTATTTCGCACCAGCCTCCTTTTATCGCCATGCCGTAAATCGGGTGGCCTGACGTTATAAGGCTTCCGAGAAGCGAAGTCATATCAGTCCTGTCCAGTGCATCGTCTTTTTGTTTTACCGCAAAATCTTTTATCCAGCCGAATGCCGTCGGCGTAAACCGCATAAGACCCGTATACTGCCCTTCTATTTCGTCCAGAGATTTTACACGTTTACCAATTTCAGTAATCCTGTTATCCGGACCGATTTTGAAGCTCTCTGCGTCATCCAGCGGATTATCAAAACGCTCACTCCAGAGTTTCCTCCAATCCAGGTCATACACCACTACGGCATCCTTATTCTCTTTTACCAGGCGGTTCACGGTATCACGGCCGTAAAATATATCCGAATATGTCACTATCGCCGGCTCTGTAAATTCTTCAGCGGCCGCGAGCAGGCTTCGCAGCACGTTGGTCTCGGCCCAGCGGGGATTAGTGTATGTCTTAAATCCGAATTTCTTCAGCATCTCTGCCTTATACCCGGTCACGATAATTATATCGTCAATTCCCGCCGAACGGAGGACAGCTACCTGCCGCTCGAGGATCGTCTTATCGCCGAGATGGTTAAGACATTTTGGCTTGTCTTCCGTAAAACCCTGCAGCCGGCTGCCGCGTCCCGCAGCTAAAATTATCGCTTTCATACATTCACCTGAGCCGTTATTTCCAAAAAGCACCTTTATTAAAAAGATTACTTATAAGCTGCCTGTCAAATGATGCTGCTTTACCATTCTCGCGTTCGGGATGCCATTGTATCCCGATGATCGGTTTTGTGCGATGGCAAAAACCCTCTATGACGCCGCCTTTTGTAATCGCAAATACGTCCAATTGAGCCGCAGCTGCTCCTATCATAACGCCCTGATTATGGAAACTGTTGACCCGCTCAACAGCACCCTTCGCTAACTTCTGGAATATGCTGCCTTCCTTTATATATATACCGTGATAAGTGCCCGCATGATTTTCCCTGCTTGCTTTCCGGATGTCGCGTTCAATCTGTCCGCCATGCAGGATATTCAATACCTGCATGCCGCGGCAAGCACCTAAAACAGGCAGTTTGCGGATAAGGCAATATCTGACGATTTCCGACTCTGTTTTATCCCGCTCCGGCGCCTTTCCCCAGTCGTTTCCTCCGGACAATATGATTCCGTTGATCTTCAATTTCTTTATCGTCCCCACCGCAGCGCCGGGGTTGTTCGTAAGCGGAATAAGTACCGCTCCGGGCAGGATCTTCTTTATACACACTGACCAGTCCCTGCTGAGCGCATCGCGCTCTTCCGGATAGGCGTCATTCCGGACAGCCCTCATTGTAATCCCTATACGCAACGGCATGATTTATACCTCAATCGGTTCTATTCTTCCTTCAGAACAGTTTATCTCTATCGCACGCGAGCGGAGCACGCGGTCAAATATCTGTTCGCCGCAGCCTATCGCGGCCGGCAGGCCGAATTCGGCGCAGCGTATGGCCATGTGTGAATTAGCGCCGCCGAATTTTGTAATGAGTCCTGCCAGGCGCCGGGAAAATATCCAGTCAAATCCCGGGTCAGCATTTTCTATCAGCACTATCTTACCGGTTATATCCTGCGCGCTTTCGCTCTTTCCGTCCATAAAAACGTAAGAACCCCTCACGGTCTTGTGCGTAATAAAATTAGGCTTATTAAGAAAAAGCGGCACTATGGATACATCCTCTGACTTTTCTATGAGATACGGAAGACGTATCGCCAATGTAATCTCGTGCATATTGCGGCCTTCTGTTGCCAGATCCCTGAGGTGCTGCTCCAGTGCTCTGCCCTGAGAAATATTCAGCGTATCAAGCACATCTTTGAGTTGTAAATAAGACAACTCTTCGCGGCTGAGCCCTATCTCTTCGCCCCGCGCAGCCAGGACCTCAAGGGCATCGCTGATATTCCTGGTAAATATAAACTTTGCGTATTCCCGTGCCCTGGTTGCGTCTTTGATATATTTCAATAACTGCTCCGGAGTTATGCTATATCCGCATTCTTTAAGAAGTTTCTTTATGTTTCGCAGCTGGCTGCCGGAAAAAGAAAATTTATTTTGCGAAATCGGCTTTGGAGGCGCCTCCAGCGTCCCATTCAACAAATCCTCGCGCTGGTCATACCGCTTCGAGAGTATATCGTAAGTTCCCGGTCTTAAATGGCCGTATTTAGCCATAAAATCTGCTGTCCGGATTTTACCGACGATAAATGAATCCATGTCGGAGACCAAGTCACTGGCGATCGTCTTTATCGACCTCTGGAATGACTCCGCCTCATCATATGTCAAAATACCGCGCCTTACCATGGAGCGTATAAAGGCCTTAGCAATGAAAGCATGCCGCGCCAATATGCTGAACGGTATTGTCCCGAGATTGATACAGTCTTCCAGTAGCCCGGATACGACAGTAAAATCAGGATTCTTGCACATCTGCATCAGGTTGGACCTGCGATGCGCGAGCATCTCTATCTTTTTAAGTTCCCCCTCGATAGGCGCTACTTTTCCAGTCAAGAGGCTGTCGGTAAGGTTAAAGAGTGACTTGCAAAATGCCTTCTTTTCTTTATCAGTCAGCACGCCCGGAATCTGTTCTCTTACCGATTTATCAAAATCGAATGCGAGGGCCGTGATAGCGATTTCAAACTCGATTTTATCATGAAGTTCTTTATGCTGCGAAAGACGGCTTATCCACGCACTCACCAATTTGTCGCATATCCGTCCGTCCAGGCCGCTCGGTAAAAATGAATTAAAACTTAAGCGGACGTCTATATACGGTTTCCCGGACAGCGAGACCATTAATCTTGTTCCGTGTGTCTCGAGATAGCCCATCTGCCGCCGCGCTTCGCGCCAGGCATAATCGGTAATCAGATGACGGTAAAGTGACAGAGCCAGCGGCCGCGGAAACGTCCCTATCATCTCCACCGGATTCCAGTCCGGCATTTTGCCGAAAATCGTCCTGGAGCCGTATAATCCGGGCGTCGCCTTTTCATAACCCTCAACGAAAGATTTCATGCGTTTGACCGCATCGTTGACTTTGATGGTAATACTGCGGTTCCAGTTCGGCCGCGTCGGTATCTGGCGAACCTGAAAGATAAACACGCGGCTCTTTTTATCGACAGCGAACTCTATGTCAAGCGAATCATGCCCCGTTGCTTTTTCGATTTCCCGGACTGTACGAAGCAGCGCTTTAAACCTTTCCGACTTAAGCTCATCGACCGCCGGGCGATGAACTAAAAGCGTCCTGTTGCTGTTTTCCGTCCCTGCAGTAACCGTATCCGTACGCCCTGTCTCGTCGTCATAATTTATGACATAATACGGGGCACCCGTATTTAAATACTGCGTAAAAACGACCCCGCGCATAGAGATGTCTTTGACCATCAATTGCACTAACACCTGATGGTATCGGTTGTCCGCCGTGCCGGATTTCTCGTAACTGGATATGACTTTGTCTATCGCATCAGATAGCCGGCTCTTATTATCCGCCGATATGTCCGGCATGGAATCGTGGAGGCCCGCCATTGTGGCTAAAGCGCCGTCTTCGGAAGAGGCACTGGAACGCACGATAACTTTCTGCTTACCGAAACAGGCGCGTGTCTTTTTCAAAATAGCTTCGGGGTCTTTTTGCCACTCATTGACCGTAAAATAGTGAAATTTAGGTACCGAAGACAATGACAGGAGCGAGCCTAGGCGTTCAAGGCTCTCCGCTTTGGTCCCGAATTTATATTTCCGTTTTTTTAGTCGTTTTTCCATATACCTTCATTTACCAAAAATTCAATAAACTTGAAATCTGTTTCAGTATCTATGTCACGCGCCGACATCTCGTTCATCACATACATCGCTGCCTTACCGGAAAACGGCAGGATGTTCTTCGGGTCAAGCAAAAAATCTCTGGAGTATATATATATCGAACCGTTCATACTATAGACCTTCGGCGCCTTCTGCCTCACGACGACCGCCCTCAGCAACTCCTTTGATAGCCCGGCAAATCCGTCTTTCCTTTTTTCACACATATTAAAATAAGGGTTTTTGGATGCAGTCGTTACACTGAAGAGTGTCTTCGGTCTTTTCGCGAGAAACATTTTCAGGCAATTATCTATATCTTTTATCCGTCGCAAAGGAGCGGAAACATCAAGATCGATTACAATATTATATTTCTCCTTAAATATCTTCTCGCTCTCTATCAACGCGTGCCTTATGCTCGGGACCTTGGGCGCGTTATCAGTTGCCAGCCTTGCAGGACGCATAAAAGGTACTTCGGCGCCGCATGCTCTCGCGACATCCGCTATGTCTTTTGAATCCGTAGAAACAATAACATGTCTGGCTTTCCCCCACCTCAGGGCCTGTTCTATCGTATGAGCGATCAGTGGTTTTCCGGCCAGCGGCCGTATATTCTTATTTTTTACCCCTTTAGAGCCGCCTCTTGCGCAAATCGTACATAATATATTATACTTCATACCCACCCCTGTTATAAAAGCTGCAATTTTTCTACTACTTTTTTATATTCTTCCCATTGCCCTATGTCAAGCCAGGATTTTTCGCTGATAGGGTAGACGCCTATCCGGCCATTATGTTTTTTGACCTCTTTTATCAGGTCCGTAGCATGGAATATTTTTTGGGAAGGAATATATTTCAGGACTTTCTTTTCCATGAGATACATACCCGTGTTTACAAGAAAATCGTATTCGGGTTTTTCGTCAATTTTTTTCAACTCGCCGCCGGAGCTGATCTCAACAACGCCGTACGGGACAGGAAAATGCTGCATGGAACTGATTACTGTTATATCATATCCGTTTTTTCTGTGAAAATTATATATGTCATCGTATTGGGCATTTATGATAGTGTCACAATTCGACATGAAAAAAGTGTCCGGAAAATTCTGCGGCAACAGTTTTAAACCGCCTATAGTCCCGAGGGGGTTCTTGCCCTCGTCTACATACATTATGCGATAATCAACAGGACTATTGTCAAAATACGACTTTATCATCTCGCCTTTGTATCCTATGATAAGGTAAATTTTGCCTGATATATGCTGTAAAAAATTGTCGATTATCACTTCAGCAACCGGTTTGTCTCCTACCGGTATAAGTGCCTTTGGAAGAATCCTTGTAAACGGATCCAGGCGGCTGCCCTGTCCGCCGGCCATAATGACAAGAGGTATTTTCAGATTCGCCTGCTTCTGGCTTCTCTCTTCATCGTCCTTGATAAGCTCACGCCAAAAGAAAACATCTACGACGCGCATCTTTTCGTCAACCAGGGGTAAGGACTCTATCGGCGCTTCGAGTATTATCTTCCGGGCCCCTTTCTTGGATATGCCCTTTTTAGCATATACGGGTTTTTTGTTGTATACCTTGTCCACTTTTTCATTTAAATCTCCCTCGGATAGTATCCATCTCCTGATATCTCCGTCTGTGATAGTTCCTATCAGCCTTCGCTCTTCATCCACAACAAAGAGGATTTTTCTGCAAGACTTATCCATTTGCTTCATAGCGTTTTTGATAGTAAGACCCTTGTTTATAAAGATATCATCCAGGTTTTTCGGCATTGATCTCTCGCTTTTTAACAGGATATCTCTCTTCTCAGCCATTTCCGTTCTCCTTGTATATAATTTCTTTGAAATTCCTGAATACCCGCAATCCCGATGGCCCGCTTTTTTCCGGGTGGAACTGAAAGGCAACAAGATTATCCTTCCGTATGCCGGAACAATATCGAATACCGCAATAATCGGTATATGTTATAACCGACCTCTCTTCTTGCGGGACCGCAAAAAAAGAATGGACGAAATACATGAGCTCCCCATCGTGGATATTGCATAAAACCGGATCCTCTGCAACGGAATTTTGCGCTAAAAATATCCTGTTCCACCCTATATGAGGGACTCTGACTTTATCATTTTTATCGTTAAAATTAGGGAATTTGGTCACGCGCCCGCCGATTACGTTTAATCCTTTATTAATGCCGAATTCTTCGCTTTCGCTCATCAAAAGCTGCATCCCCAGGCAAATCCCCAAAAATGGCTTGCCGTTATTCGCGGCATCAATGAGGACACCCGTCAGATCCAGCCTCTTTAAAGCGCGCATCGCGTCCTCAAATGCGCCGACCCCCGGCAAAATAACCGCCGAAGAATCCTCTATTACACTCTTTTCGGAAGTTTTGACCGCCTTCATTCCGACATGCCGGCAGATATTCATGATGCTGAATAAATTGCCCATGCCATAATCAACGACCGCGATATATTTTCCATCTGTATCCGGCATCATACCAAAACCTGACGGTAATTTAGAGCGTTTGAATCGAGTGAATTTTTAATTTCGGCCAGCCCTGCAGGCTGGATCATCTTAAATACGTTCCCGCTTTTAATAAAATCGATATTTCCTTCCGCATAGTCTCCGGACTCTACTTCGAAGCGTCTGATAAAATCGTAATGCAGAATGGAGGAAACGGCAACCGCGGTCGCTTCTGTCTTCAGGAGGGCTTCGCGTATGTGCTCCACCTTACCGGCCCCTCCGTGCGCGATCACAGGGATCGAAACTGCATCTGCTACCATCTGAGTTAATTCAATATCAAAGCCCCTGCCGGTACCCTCCCTGTCTACCGAGGTCAGCATGATCTCCCCTGCCCCTAATTGCTCAACCTGCTTAGCCCATCCCAGCACTTCTACTCCGGTATATTCCCTGCCGTTATCGGTATATGCGAAATAACTCCCGTCCGGCTGTTTTATCGCTTCAATAGCGACAACAATCGTCGATGAACCGAATCTTCGAGACGCTTCACTGATGATTTTCGGATTTTTTAAAGCCGCAGTATTCAATGAAACCTTATCCGCACCGGCGCGTAAAACATCGCGAATATCATCCAGTGTCCTCAATCCGCCTCCTACCGTTAAAGGTATGAAGATATCCCGCGCAGTTTTCTCGATTATCTCGTGGAGGCTGTTACGATTATACAGGCTCGCCACAACATCTATATAGATCAATTCGTCAGCCCCGGAATCATAATAATAGCGCGCAAACTGCTCGGGTTTTCCCAGGACCCGTAATCCTTCCATATGCAGGCCCTTAACCAGGTTAGGCCCCTTTATATCCAGGCGAGCGATGATCCTTATGTTCTTCGACATTAAAAGGTTACCTCCAGACTGCGTGCTTTAGTTTCCATTCGCCGCCTGTTTTTTCCCAGAGATGCGGTGAGCGCCAGCTGTCGATCACATCCCAGAAGTGCTCATTGCTGATACCGCAGTATTTTAAGAAAACATCAAAATGTTTCTGGGGGAATTCCCCATCAAATTTTTTCACAAGTTTTACTCCCTCTTCCCTTGTGAGGTGTGCATCACGGATCTCATGCGCCGAGTCCGATGTCGCTCTTCCTATCCCAAATTTGATAAATCCAAGGTAATAGTGAATGCCGTCCAGTTTATCATCGAGAGAAGCATATTTGGAGTAGGTTCCCTCATTCCTTACGGGATTAGGGGCAAAACCGGTATTTTCCACACAATAGTAAAAATTCTCCTGCGGTATCCATTTATGATAATAACCATAGAAGTGGATTTCCGCACCTAATGCATCTAATTCTTTATGCGGCGGAGCCATATATGGCGACAGGTCTTTTTCCTCTATACCCAGGCTTACGAGATCCTCGGGGTCAAGGCCCGAAAAATAATGTTTCCTGTGGTCACTTTTGTAATCCCTGGTAGGATTAAAAGCGTTTTTCATATCCCCGCCATATTCCACCTCCCCGTTTTCGCCGTACATTATAAGGGGGATCTTATGTTTTACCGCGATTTGCAAAGGAAAATTAGTCACGCCGTATATAAACGGCTGGAACGGGTCACCCAGTATCTCAAATGATAATTTGGTCAGCTTCCGGTGTATTACCCCATTAGGAGTACCTAAAATATTATCCAACCCGCCTACATGTATCATAGACTGAAAGTTCTGAAAGCCTATGTCCGTGTAAAGATGCGGCGCCCAGGTGGTCGTTAACACATTCATCCCATATTTGTATTTTAGCTCGTGCGCAATCCGCGCGCTATCCTTTCCGCCACTGGAAGGGACCAGGACTTCATATCCACCGTCTTTCCTTTTAAACCTCTTTAAGAGTTTCAGCAGCTCATTTTCCCGCTCTTCCCAGTTGAAGTGCTGCTTTTTGTATTCTGCGAACTGGCAAGCGGAACATACGCCGTCAGTATTGAAGGTAATCCTCGGCCTTTGGTTAGAAATAGTGCATTTCTTGCAGAATTTGACTTCCGCGGGCAGATTATATCGTTTTAGGACATCCTTCTTCTCAACCATTTTCTTTATCCTTGCATATAATTTCTTGAAAATTTAGGTCAAGAAACCTCTTCTTTGAGGAAGCGACTTTCATTTTTTTCACTATGTCAACTATTTTTCTTGATGCATTACCGTCCCCGTACAGATTTTTTGCTTTTTTACATCGTTTTCCGAAATTATCGGAAAATGCCTTCGTAAACGCCCTTTTTATATCATCTACTCCGCACTTTTCAACATCTATGACAGTATCTCCTTTGATCCTGCCGTGTTCGCGATTACCTATGTTTATAGTAGGAATGCCGAATGAGGGGGCCTCAATTATTCCGCTCGATGAGTTACCGGCTACGACATCCATCAGCGGTAAAGCGCTCAGATATAATTCGCGGCCCATTGATTTGAAAGCAATTGCCCTGCCCCCGTGTTTAGAAACATAATTATCTATCATCCGGCTGATCATCCCTGAATACATATCAACGCCGGGCTTAGTAAATATTATCTTTGCATCAGGCAATACATCCATCGCTTTTAACAAAGACCTGAATTGTTTCTCTGAGACTCTTTTTTCTTCGAAAGTTGAAGGATGAAAAGTAACCAGTATGTTTTTCGCCCCTAACTTAAAACCGGTCCTTTTTTGAAATTCCTCTTTGTCCAGCAATCTTGTATTTTTAATATTATCCAGGCCCAGGGCGCCTACATTAAACACTCTTTCAGGGTTCTCGCCCATCTGGATCACTCTGTTCCCGTAGGTCTCAGTCGATACAAAATGCAGATATGCCATCTTTGTTATAGCATGCCGCAAGCTATCGTCTATGGATCCCTCGGTAAGCTCACCGCCATGGATATGCGCTATGGGTATCTTAAGAAATAAACTTGCGACTGCAGCGGCAAAAGTCTCAAATCTGTCGCCCAATAAAAATATAAGATCCGGCTTTAATGATTTAATAGAATCAGTAATGCCTGTTATCGTCCTGCCTGTTGATTTAGCTATAGCTTCTTCCGTATCCTCCGGCAAAAGTATTTTTACGGCGCGGTCTATACCAAAACCGTCTTTTTCAATTTCCTTATAAGTAAGGCCGAACTTTGGCGATAAATGGCTGCCGGTAGCGATTATCTGAAGAATAAAGAGGTCCTTGTTTTTCTTTATCTCTTTCGCCAGCGGATAAAAAATACCCCACTCGGCCCTGCTGCCGGTTACGATACAAAGCTTTTTCTTCGTCATAATCTTATGAGCTCGTCTTTCCTGAAGCATTTTTTGGCCGTTTTTCCTATTACCTTATCCCAATCCGCAGGGCTTATGCCCATACCGGGCCTTTTTACAGTTATGCTCTCTTCCGTTAATCTTTCCATTTTTTCTATATCTCTTGCCGCGACGATACTTTTCCGCACGACCGGTATATTTTTAAACTCGGAAGAAGACGGCCTTTTTATGCCGCTGCCGAGAGCTTTTTCAATGTTCCGTATGGCTTTTACCATTTCGCGTAATTCATCAGTCTCGAGCGTTGCCTTGTGGTCCGGCCCCTCCCTCGCCCGGTCAAGCGTAAAATGCTTCTCGATGACCCC
>JAQUMG010000012.1 GCA_028718265.1 Candidatus Omnitrophota bacterium | reverse complement strand
AGTCCTCAGCCCATATGGTAATCTCATCGCTTCCGCTTTTACCATAGCTTATAGCAAAAAAGGCATAGTTGCCTGGGCTTTGACTTGCGTACTGATCCGGTATTTTGTACAGATAGCTATACGTCCAGTCGCAATTCTTACCTACCCTGATTTTATCACCATTCGGATCCTTTATTGTGAGGTAGACCTGGGCGACGCGATAAGTGATGTTCGGATACGTATACACCTTGCTATATACTTTTCCAAGTGTCATAATCGGCGGGCGGTCCAGTATTATGGGCAAAGCGGATACATAGTGCCCCTCTGAGTTAGTTGTTTCGCCGAGTAAGCTTAATTTACACAATCCTGTACACGTAAGAATCGGATTTTTTATTTCATCAGCCGAGCCAACCGCAACGGCATCTTTCCATGTCTTACCATAATCCGTGGAATAGCTCAACATCAACTCATGAGTTCCCCATTTCTCCCACAACACGAAGACGTCGCCATAATCGTCATTGCACAGCTGCGGAGAACTATAAGGATTAATCCCGTCCCCCATGGATGTTACATTGTGTACGGCCATTGCAGGGGACCAGGTTAATCCATTATCGTCCGACCTTCTGAACAGTACGACCAAACTTTGTACCCATGCTACATACAGATGACCGTCTTTATCTCTTCCCATAGCGGCATTTTGATTCTGCGTCATCCCGCTTGTTAACTGATTAAGCTCAAGCCACGAAGCGCCGCCGTCAGTCGATGTACGGCTATAAATATTTTTTACTTGTACGCCGCTTGAAGGCGAATATTTCCCGAATGTCACTGTAACGTGCCCATTTTTATCCGAAGATGCCTTCGCATTATCGTGCAGGGCATCGGATCCGATATCTGCTATTACAACATCCGAGCCTACTATCAAATCAGCTTTTGCCGGAGAATCACCTACGGCAATACCGGTAAATAAAGCTACTAAGATTACAACAAGCATCCTGAGTTTTCTATAGTTTGATGTTTTCATGTTTGCGTCTTCCCCCCTCTTTTTTTAAAAACTTTCTAAAACAGTTTAAAAAATATAGACATAAAAAGACCTTCTCCTTTTTCAATTAAAGTATACACTGTGGTGACGGGAAAAACAAGAGTGAATATCTTGATTTTTGCACGACTAACGTTCATATTTGACTTTAATTATACTTTTATGATCTGTATCGCCGATTTTATCTGCGAATGATTCTGCGGCAATGGTGTTATTATATCATTTTCTTTCCCGTCTGCAAATTGTACTTATAATAGTCTTGATACTATATGAAACTGGACTTATAATAATACCGGCAAACTAAGAACGAATAACAAAAGGAGAAATAATATGAAATCAATCAAGCCTATCTATATAAAATTACTTATCATCACCTTTGTAATATGGATTATCAGTACGACATTTTACTTTAGCGACCTATATGTAAAAGTTATAAAAATAGAACACGCTCTAGCTCACGCAGAGTGTAGTAAGCTGAAGTAGAAATAACCATGAGCGAGAAAAATGTTCTTGGGGGCGTCCTATACGGGGACACCCCACTATGCAAATAAAAAAGCCGCAACTGGCCTTAAGTCACGCTGTTACGGCTTAATGTATACTGGATTATAACCAGTTATCAAACTTACTACTTCCCTTTACTGATTATATATCAACGTGTTGCGAAAGTCAAAAACAAAACTGTGCTAAAAGTGTGCTATATTTTATAATTTGGGTATTTTGAATATACTATTATCTCTTTCGCCTCAAAAACGATATCAATCCTGTTCCTAATAGTAATAACGATGAGGGCTCAGGGACGGGGCTGGTACCGGCTAACTCCATGATATCTGCCTGTGTCAGGGCGCGATTGTATATCCGGAAATCATCTATGGCTCCAGTGAATGCGCCTGTCAACCTGTCAGGATACCATGATTCCCTATAAGCTCCCATGCCGGCGTAAAAATAATCACTCCACGTAACATTGAACAGATTACTGTCAGCCAAACTTGTTGTATCGACAAGATTTCCATTTACCCATAATTCGTTTTGATTCCGGGCCTTATAGACCCCGGTGAGATTGACCCATGTATCTTGCGCTAAAAGTTCATCGTCTGCGGCCGCATACCAGTTGCCATTGGCCAGATGGGCGACTAAGTTTGCAGATTCACCTGAACTTGTGAGATAAATTTGTCCCCCATTACCTTGATGGAAAATAAACCCGGAGTTACCCGCAGGTTTGACCCAGGCCGAGAAGGTTAAATCCCCCATGTGGATGAAATCAAAATTTTCCGCAAGTTGTATATATGATCCTCCGCCGGATAATGTGGACATACCATTGAAGTAATAAGCGCTATTGGAGTTGCCAAACCGGTCGGCAGTCAGGGCGGCATTATAAACCGTGCCGTTATTACCGCCTGCGGTATCAACGGCATTGCCGGTAAACGGATAATAAGCTATCAGACCAGTCGTTATATCAGCGTAAGCTATCCCGCTCCCTATTAGCAGTAGACCCAGACATACCATAATGACCATTTTCTTTTTCACTTTCATTTCTCCTTTACCTTTTTTACCTTTCTTTTAGACACACTTCATATTACTTATATAAGAAAGCATAAATCATGCCAACTTAACTATAATTATAATAATAAGTTACAACTAACTGGTAGCTTTGGGGTTGTATTTTGTGAGGGCTCGGATGAGTTTGTCATATATAGGCTGAAAAGTGTTGAGTTTAATGAACAATTGTTCAAAAAGGTTTGAAGATATCCAAAATAAAAAGGGATATTCAAGATATTTAAAGCTTGTATATCTTGGATATCCCTAAATATTCAAATGGCGGGGACGACGGGGCTCGAACCCGCGACCTTCAGATCGACAATCTGACGTTCTCTATTCTACGCTTTTGAAACGCTATTTTCAAGTTCTTTGTTTTCAATGACTTGTGATAGGTATAAAACCTTGCTATTTTCGTCTATATTCGTTTGTGACTGGGGCGTGACTACTAGCTCTCGTCCTAGTGCTTCAAGCGCTTTTGCTTTGGCATCTTGAGGAGAATGCGCATATCTAGCCGTCATTTCTATCTTTGAGTGCCCTAATATTTCTTTAATAGTAATTAAATCTGCTCCTGACTGTCGAAGATATGTTCCGGCAGTATGACGTAAATCGTGAAATCGGAAGTCGTTTATCTCGGCTTTTTTTAAAGCACTGTTAAAAGCCGTCTTTACGCTGTCAATTTTTCTATTATTATAGCAAAATACGTATTCACTCGTTGACCGCTCTCTTATGTTTATAAGTAGTCTTTCAAGAACGCTGTTTATTGATATCGCTCTCTGCTTTTTTGCCTTTGTTTTTTTGACATTGATTATCTTATTCATGAAATCGACATCAGACCATTTGAGATGAAGCATCTCGTTCCTACGCATACCAGTATTTACTGCGCATATCACGATATTTCTAAGGTGGGGCGGACAGTTATCGAGAAGACGCTCAAATTCTTCTTTCGCTAAAAATCTCGTTCTCATATTATCTTCTTTAAACAGCTTTATCTTTTTCATCGGCGTATCTTTTAATTTTCCCCACTCAATAGCTTTGTTTAACATTGTGCGAAGGCAAGCTAAGACCCTATTCACAGTCGCCTGTTTCGCGCCTTGACTAAGGCGATGCGCCTTAAGATTCTCTATCATGACAGGAGTGATTTCATCTAGATAAACGTCGCCGAAGAACTCCAATATCTGCCGCAAGTATGTATCATCATTAAACCATGAGATCTTGTTCGGCTTGCAATAGCTGTTTAAAAAAGTGCCCGCAAACTCTTTAAGACGAATCCGAGGTATATTATCAATATCAAAGTACTTATTTTCTATTACTTCGGTTCGCCTTTTCGCTAGCGCATTTTCGGCGAGCTTCTTAATCGGGCCTATTTTCTCTCTGACCCGGTTGCCTCTTGCGTAGAAGTCTATCCACCAATTTTCGCCACGTCTATATATACCCATATATTCCTTCTAATTGTACTACATAAAGTATATCATATTGTCCATACATTGTCAATACATAACTATTCTTTATTGCTTTCCATATTCTTCGACTTTGTGCTCTTGTATCCATGCGTCTATGTCTCGAATATCAAATTTCAAAAGTCTGCCCACCTTTATATAAGGTAGTCGTTTTTGATTAACCCATGCGTAAATAGTGCTTGGTTTGACGCCCAGATATTCCGCAATTTTGTTTTTATCTATTAGAGCGCTCTGCATCTATTCACAAAGTGCTTTATTTTTTCTTCATCTGTGGCATTACGCAACGCCTCTATCACGTCCGGCGGCGTTGAAAGGAACATCATTGTGGAGAGAATCCTGGTATCAAGTTCTTCGTCCAGACTTTTACATATAAAGTATCTCTTATCATCCAGCGGGTTATTTTTTATGCATTTCTTCACCTCTTCCATAGCGCTTACGATTAAACGAATGCTTAATTCGATATTAGTTAGAATCCTTGCATCTCTTTTATTCTGATCCATTTTCCGCTCCTGTTTTTGTTTTGTAGCTATTAGTTTCCTTAATAAGTTTCATCCGTATACGCAAAAGCTTTCGCATATTTTCCGTAATGCGTATTATACTTTTATTTACAGATACCATCTCGCCGACGTCATAACATATGATTCTCGCCTCCTCTAGTTTTTTTATTGTTTCCTTGTTTTTCTCTATTAAATTATCTATTTCCCGCATATCACGTTCTTGGTTGCCGTCCATCTATAATCACCCCCCATAAGTCTGAGATTGTCTGCGGAAGCGCACGCAGATAGCTTTTTGGCGAAAAGATTTTTTTGAGCACATATTCTAAGCTATCATAGACACCCCCCCGTTATTCATTTGCTATAAAAAAAATGCAGTTTGCTTAATCAATGTCTACTGTAGTCACCTCGGACCCGGACAATTTTTGACTTTTGACAAATATGACACATTTTTTATATTTACTTACTATTTCTATGCAACTACTGTGGGGGAAGATTTAAAGAAACATTAATATAACAACGTCACCTTTGTCATTTATAGTCGGGCTGAGGTGGGCATGCTAAAAGCTTAACCCCTGTCCAAATTCGCTCACCGTCATGCCTGTCGTCCTTTCTGAGATTATAGTGTTTTGCAAACTCTGTTCCGAATCGCCCCTTACCTAATGGCCTATAACCGCTTTCCTTGCAATACTCGGCGTACGTCCTATATACGTCGTCCTTTGTCTCATGACAAGTGCTGTCATCAAAGCTACAGCATTCTTCGGCAAAAACCATGACGTTGTTATTATCCCGACGATACTCATCTATTAGGCTTTGCATCCCTCTGGGGATTGTAAAAAAGCCTCTAGCTTTGAGCCTCTTCAGCCCCTCAAGACACCACATGAAGATACCGTCGAGTTCGTCGAGTAGTTCTGCTTTTAGATTCTTATTCTGCTCTTCCTCTTTGAATTGCCTGTCAAATTGTAGAATAAGTAGCCGCCTAAAAAAGGCGTCTGTCTTGTCATCGACTCGTGGCAGGTTATTCATCGCAAATATAAGTTTACAGAATGGGTTAAAGCGAAATGAATTTTTAAATTTTAAATCCGCTTCTATCATATCACCCGACACAACCGCTTTAAAAATACTGTCATAGACTTCGGACTTTGCGTTTGTCTCTATGCTTATATTAGCCAGCTTGCCGAACAGGTTAGCGGTGTAGTGCGTATTGTTAAATTTTTCAAGCGGTATCGCCGACGTGTTATCACGCCCTATAACTTTTTCGGCGGTATTAAATATGACGCTTTTGCCGTTAGCGCCTTCGCCTATAGCAAGAAGGGCCTTCTCATATTTCGTTTCTTTTGTGAAGCACAAGCCGAGAAATTCCTGTAGCGTCTCTATTTTATCGTCGTTACCTTCGAATATTTCCGCAAGAGTCTTTAGCCATTTATCACACTTTGCCGACGGGTTATAACTGACTTTGAGCTGTATTGTAGAGTATACGGAAGGGCTGTGCTCATACAATGTCTGTGTGTCAAGGGCGAACAACCCATTTTTCAAATTAATATATTCGGAATTATTGACATCTTCCATACGAACGTGAGCGGCTGACTCTATAAAATATAAAACGGCCTCAACCTTACCCTTGCTTACTTTTGGGCCGCAGAAATCAATTATCCATTTTTTAATTATTTCCTCTTCGACCAAATTATAGACACCATGAGCATATGTATAATAGCCGTAAGCACAGTGTATGATGTTATTTTGTTTTATTATTACTTTAGCGATTTCTATCGACGTAGGCTGCCCCTCCTCTATATCTATTTCCGAAATATCTCTATATCTTTCTATACTTTCAGCTATTTTTATGATTTCATCCTCGCAGAGCGGCGGCTTGCATCTATTTTGGTTTTCCTCTAATAATGCCGCTTTTATAGCTTCGTGAGACATATTGCGCTTCTGCATTGTACCCGCAAAACTTAAGAGTGTAGAATTTCGATTCCCCAGCCCTATCGTATCTGATTCATGCTTAATAGTTTCATTTATCTCTTCCTTTTTGCGCAGCCATTCGGGTGGTGGCATAAAGCATATTTCCATTGGGGAGCGATCCTCAACCCACTTGTATTTTTTTCCTGATTCATGAGTGCTTGCCGGCGCGATAACATAACCGCCGTCAGATTTAATATCAATTCCGCTACGGAAACTTGACGTACTTTTTATCGCGACATCATACTTATAATATAGATGAAGACCGCCCCCGCCTGTCTCAGACATTACGGTTTCTGGCAAAAGACCGTGCTCTGTTTTTAAGTCTTCGAGTGATTTCATGCCACCATTCCGCGGGTCAACATCGACTACAGTTATGCCCGACACTTCGCCTGTAGATATGCCTATATTAGCGTCGGGGTGTGCTTGCCACCATTCTTTGATTTTATTTGAATCGCAAGTAGCGTCTTTGAAGCCGTGCTGTGTAAGGGGCTTTTTATCAGCGCAGGGAAAGACTCTTAAGCCTATTCCTGCATATGCGAGCGCATATTCTATTTGTTGTTTCATTGGTACCTCCATAATAATAAGTTTGCATAAAAAAATGACCGACAATTGAATTCTCAATCATACGGTCGTAACTATATCAGAAAAATCGTTTAAAGTAATTACATGAAATAAGACTTATTTCATGTAATATTATGACTCATTTTTGCCTTATGAGCATTTAATATTCTGGATATGTGTGCTGGGCTCCAATAATAATCAGCTGCCAGATCCGCGTTTTCTGGAAATAATCTATCAGCTTCTTTTGCGACTGCGTCAGCCAATTCAGCTAATGCTTGTTTTTTACTCATACTTTCTCGAATAACATAGTTACGAAGATGTTCACGGATAATGTTTATTTTTTTATTTTTGCCGACGTTTTCTTTCAGTAATCCTACTCGCCTAAAAATTATTTTTAATGGTGTAAGATATGTAGGCGATGTTATTTTAATTTTGTCTGTTCCTATGATATTGCTAACTAAAAACAGCGGCGCTTTATTTATCTTGTCCTTATAGTTGCGTAGATATTTATCCACATAGTTTCCTTGCCATCTAATATATATCTTGCGCTGATGCACAATAGCACATTCTCTCGGGTCGAATTTATAAAAACCGCATTTATATTTGGTCTTTTGTTTTTGACCATGCCGAACTAATACAAAAGGTATCTTAAAAAACAGAAAATAATTTTTTGTGCTTATGGGTATGTACTTTACTGCGCCATACCGCAAAGCTAACCAAAATACTTTCTCATCAAAAGATATCTTCTGCTCTTTTTTTGTGGCCATGATTATATTAGTATATCAAAAAACAAATAAGCTGTGGGGTTATTCTGTCATATCTTGCGAAGACCTTTTTTGTAGGGTAATACTGAAAATGCGGGTGCTTGTTACTTGAAATTTAGTAGCCTTGAGAGTGGGATGCCGAATCCTTTAGCAAGCTTTTCAAGGGTTTTTAGATTTGGGCAGGTTGGATTTTTAGATTCAAGATATTGAATGTTTTTATAAGAGACATCCGATCGTTCCGCTAATTGCTCCTGCGTGAGATTATATTTTCTCCGCAGTAATCGTAAGCGGTCTGAAAATTGTCCTACTACGTCTTTTTGTCTTTGCATATTAATCGATTATATGATAATGGCTCTTTATTTGACACCCAGCGCTTTGGGTGTTATGATGGGAGAGCTATCTATATTGAAACCATATAAGTCGGGAGGAACGGCATGAAAAGGTTTTTACTTACAGTACTTGCGATAAGTATTTTTGCTGTTTTTTGCTCACCATATATCCGGGCTGAAACGCAAAATCCATTAGAAGACCTGAGAATAGACCAGGATGAGATTGATGACATTACCTGGTATTCGCTTAAGAATTCCCATATGAAATATATGACCTTATCCATCGCTAAAAGGGATATTGGTAAGCCGTGGCTTCGTTTATATTTCCACTATCGCGGAAATTTGTGGATCTTCGTAAATTCCATCATAATCAAAGCTGACGATAAAATGTTTGAGTTACGCGCTTCTGATGTAGATAGAGAACCTGTGAGCGATTACATCAAAGAATCCGTAAGTTTTTATGTGGATAAAAAAGAATATGAGATTATTAAGGCTGTTATTTCATCTAAGAGAACAATATTAAGATTCGTCGGAGAAAATGTATCTAAAGACGGTGTTGTAGATGATGAAACAAAAGCTTTATTGCAGAAAATGCTTGATGCTTTTGTGTATTTAGGTGGTAACTTGGCGGATTATAGAGATGCAAGTATAGCTTCTCCAGTTGGCAATATTGCTACAATACACGATAAATATTATTACTATATTAATGACAGCGGTGCCACGGTACAAATACTACTTTCAAAATCGCAGGCAGCCAATCTCAATGGCACTCCTCCCGTTACGGGCATTAAAATTGATAAAAATACAAAAGTTGATACTCTTGCGAAGGACAAGAGATTGGAAAACACGCTCCTACTTATACAGGCATTGAGTACTATCAATATGCCTGATGAATTTGATATAAATACGATTGACGCGTCAAATCATAAAAATATTGTTTGTTATCTTAAAGGTGGTATAGAGGTAAGAATGGGCGGTGATAATTATATTGATAAATTAAAAGCTTTAAAAACCGTCCTCGCTGACTCTAAGATCAATAAACATGATTTAAAATATATGGACCTGAGATTTGGTAACCCCGTAATCGGGCCAAAATAAAAAGCATAGAAAGGGTATAAAATATTATGTCTAAAATACTATTAAATCTTTTTATAATCGCTTTCCTTGTTTTTAGCGGTACGGAGCAACTGCCTTTTATAGCGACGGCTGATACTTTATATAAGATAATTGATTCAACGAAATCTGAATCGTCACGTAAGATCATGTATACAAATTCAATCTCTATAGATGCTAATATAACAGCGAGTGATTTAAGGTCGCTTTTAAATAAAACCGTAAAAGAATTCGGTGACAGAATAATAAATTATAAGCGACCGACTAAACAGAGTGTAGTATACGCTTATTTATCAGAAGAAGCTTACAGGGGCGATAAAGGGAGCTGGGTAGGCATGGCGTTTTGGATTATGGGAAAAGGCAGCGCAGAGATTAATATAAGGGAAGATAAATTAAAATCAGCTCATCAAGGGCAAATAGAACAGGCGCGAAAAGAAGAATCTTACGCGGGTGTGTATGGGCCGGATGGCAATTATCGGACTAAAGCAATATTACCTTTAGAAAAACAGGTATATGATGCGCTAAAAAAGGAATTTGATTCTACTCCTGAATTGCCATTGAACAAGTTTACTTCCGATGATGCGTGGATTAATGCTTGTGATGCAGTGGATGCTCAGTGCATAAAAAAGGTTGCGAAAGATTTCAAGCTTAGCGAAAAAACTGTGAAAGACATCTGGTCTAAAGTAAGCGCATTAAAATATTAATATAAAAATATAAAGAAGACAATATGGTGGGGGGATTATTTTAGAATATCTTGTAGAATACCTTTTTTCGCTAAGGTAACGTTAAGAACATAATCCATTTCTTTAAAAGCTTTCGTGAGCTGATTAACGCCGCTTTTCCATCCAAGTCCGTCTGTAATCCAAATAAAACCCCAGCCAGCCTGTTTTAATTCGTTGTTTCTGTTTATGTAAGAATCGACAATTTCCTGCGGCTTGGAGCCTTGTCCGGAGAAATAATTAACTTCAATATTATAGCATTTTGTCGGTGCTTTAACGACGTAGTCAAATTTTCTATTTTCTATGCCGTCACATTTTGGAATACCGCCCTTACCCGCAATGCTATCGAAGCTTTGTTGCGAATAGACAGTTACGCCTTTAATCTTCTTTAGAATCGGCGTTATAAGACTTTCCATTGCAAAGCCGCTTCTATTCTTCCGGGCGTTAGTATCAAGCCCCGTCTCTACTCCAAGAAGGTAATCGCGTAAGTCTTTTATCCTGAAATCCGAGAAAAGAGCAACGATGCCAGAGTCTTCGCAGAAAGAGACTATGTCTTTTATATCTGCGTCAGTAAGTGTTTTCTTATCGAAGTTATATTTTGATAATGTTTCTAGCGGTCTTTCGGGGTCTTTTATTACGGCAATGTCTAAATCCCTAACTGCTATGATGAGCGGAATGATTTTCAGCGTTTCTGGATTCTTTTTTAAAATTTCCTGAAGCTTTGCCTTTACGTCTTTAGCGCCGACGAGATAATTTAATATGTTGATTTCATATGTGTATTTTTCGACATTCTTCTTTATCTTATTCCAATCGCAGAAATAAGAAAACGTCATATTAGATTCGAGAAGCGTGCCTTGAAACTCTTTTATCAGTTCGTCGAGCGTATTAATATTGAGATGCTTTTTATACAGCGATAGATCTTTCAATACTCTGCTCCACTTGTTTTATTTCTTCTTTTATATTGTGCCTAGTTCGCTGTTCGAGATTAAGACGTTTGACGGATAAGCTTAAATAGTCTTTGTTATTATCGATGCCTATAAAATGCCTTCCCAACCTATATGCCGCCACTCCCGTTGAAGATGAGCCAGTAAATGGGTCAAGCACTATATCATGCTCTTTTGTCGAAGCTAAGATTATGCGCTCTAAAAGCGCAAGCGGTTTTTGAGTTGGGTGCTTGCCATATATTTTTTCTTCGGTTCTGGGCGCCATAATAGACCACAAAGACTGCATTTGTTTATTGTTATTCATTTTGCGCATCAGTGGATAGTTAAAATAGTGCTTGCTGTCTTTGTTTTTTGCGGCCCAAATAACGGTCTCAGTTGCATGCGTAAAATATCTACACGACAAGTTAGGCGGTGGATTAACCTTATACCATGCAATATCATTTAAAATCTTAAAACCGAGCTGTTGCATGGCAAATCCTATAGAATAAATCACGTGCATCGTACCGCTAACCCATATAGTGCCGTCTTTAGCCAGAACGTCTTGGCACCGTTTTAACCATTCAAGATTGAACTTGTGAGTTTCGTCAATGCCCTTAGACTTGTCCCAGTCACCTTTATTAACGCAGACGCGCTTTCCTGCATGGCATGACATACCGCCATTTGATAGAAAGTATGGCGGATCTGCGAAAATCATATCTATAGAACCAGCAGGGATGGAATCCATGACATTAAGGCAGTCAGCGTGAAACAGCGTGCTATTTCCGTCTTTATTCGTATAGAATGGGGTCAGACCTATTGAAGATATTACATGCTTATATGAGTGGCTCATATTTACATCCTTTATTACGGCTTTCGCAATCTTGAGACATATTTTACTCCCTTTTGTTAGTATAAGCAAGCCCTTTATTTTCCATATAAAGATGCAAAATAGATAAAATTGTTGCAGAAGTCTTTTTACTTGGGGTTTATAGTTTGGGGTGGTATAATAACTTTTATAATATGCTTAAAGAAAAATATCTGAAGGAAATAAGCGAAATTTTAGCAATATTAAGCGTGTGCATAGACTATGGTAATAAGCTACGGTTTTTTGATTCAAACATCTCTTGCGAATCTTTTTACAAGGACTTCCTGAATATCGTTTATGGCTATAATCTTAAGAATATAAATATCGAAACACCCAATTACCCTGCCGTCGACTTAGGTGATGAAAATATATCTTTAGCGATTCAGGTCACTTCTGACTCTACAAGTACAAAAATTAAAAATACTATAAAAAAATTTGTTGATAACGAACTGTTTAAGAAATATAAAAAACTTCGGTTCTATATTATTACAAGCAGGCAAAAGAAATATAGCGCTAAGTTTAACACAAAAGGGCATTTTGTATTTGACCCTAATAAAGATATTATAGACAATAAGGATTTAATAAAATTTATCAGTCAATTAGATACCGCAAAAGTCAAAGAGATAAGGGATTTTTTAGATAAAGAAATAGGATACCGTTCGCTAAAACAGAAATCTTCCATAGCTAATGAAGTAATAACTATTATGGAATTAATAGAGTTGTTGAGTAATGAAGGAGAGGCTGTTAATAATGTCAAAATCGAAGATCCCGACCCTGACTATAAAATATATAAAAGATTTGCGGATTACGCCGAAAATCTTATAACAGAGTTAAAAGATTATATACCGCAATATAAAACTAAGAAAGAAGAAGCGGAACGAGTCCTTGGTATGGACGCAGCCAAAACAAATAAAATAGGCCGTTATTTAAAAACTGTAAGCATCGATTTGCTCCACAAAAATAAAAATGACCCGAAAAAGGCATTAGATGCTCTAGTTAGTGCTTTTGAAAAAAAGTTAAGCTCATCTGGTAATCATTATGATTTTGGAGCGATTAGATATTATTTGCTCAACCAAATAGTACAATGTAATGTTTTTCCTAATCCCCCAGGACAAGACAAAAAATGAATAGATTAGTTCAGACAGAAGAGACTCTAAAAAATTCGAGTGTTTATATAGGTTATCTAATCTTGAAAGCTTTAAAGAATAGTGCAGATGGAAAAATTATTATTTTTGACCTAATACGCATATTAAAAAAGGAGTTAGATATTATTCATTATCGACAAATATTTTTTGGTCTAAGCTTCCTTTACTGTCTAGGATTAGTCGATTTTTCCGAACCTTATGTATATATCTTATGATACGAATAAAAAAAATATACTCTGAACCTAAACTGTTTGAACCTATCGAGTTCTTCGAAGGCGTGAACCTTATTTTAGGGGAAAGAGTAACGTCTGAAGAAACAACAATACGACAGTATAAAAAAACAAATGGCGTAGGAAAATCGCTTTGCATAGAATTTATTAATTTCTGCTTATTGAAAGCTACGGATGAAAGCAGAGTCATGCTCATCCCTCAAAACGTACTTAAGAGCGATACTCGAATCTTATTAGATATTGTGGCGGGAACGCAAGAAATAACAATTTGCCGCACAACTAAAGACCCAGAAAAACCGATATTCATTATTGACCAAAAAGAAATTCCATTTGATTCGCTCTTCGATGCCGGCACTTACTTATCAAAATTTGTGTACGATAAAGATGATTTAAAAAATGACTTATGTCCCACCTTTAGGGAACTAATGGGGCCTATAATTAGAGATGAGACATCGGAATTTAAAGAATTGTTGCGTTGCTACGACGTTAACAGAAATATAACAGACCGAATTTTATGTAAACCCCATTTATATTTTTTTGGTATGAACATCGGCTTAATCGATGAAATAGAAACAAAGGTCAAAGAGATAACAAAAAATAAAGCCGTAATAAGTAGTGTCAAAAATGATTTAACAACTGTTTATAGAGTTAAAATGAAAGATGTAAAGGCACAAGTAAATGCTTTAAGAACAGACCTAGAAAAAATTAAACAATCGCTTGATAAATATGAATCGGATGAATCTTTCGAAGCTATCCAAAAAGATTTAGCAGTTTTAAACACCGACCTTGACAGTTTGCGCTCAACGCAGGCAGCGTGTAGATATGAATTGCAGAAAATTCAAGTTTTGCCGAAAATGGAACATATTAATAAAAACGAGATCGAAATTGTTTATAACCAGTTTAAAGATGGTTTGGGCGAACTTATTATAAGGAACTTGGAAGATACCTTAAAGTTTAAAAATAAAATAGAGGAATTTCAAGCAAATTTAATGAGTGAAAAAGTGAAAACACTGAACAGCTCTCTTCGAGAAGTAACGGCTAAAATAAAAAAGCTAGAAGAAGTGCGCAGTTCGAAATTACTAGCTATTGACTCAAAAGGGCTACTAAAAGATATTAAAAACGCTTATGCGGTTTATGAAAGCAAAAGTCAGGAATATCGAAGGATGCAATCGCAGTATGAAGAATATGAAAAGAAAGAACATGAGAAAAAACTATTGGAGCAGGAACGAAAATCTTTGACCTTGAAGCTTGACACAGAGCGCTATAATATTAAAAAAGTTATAGAAGATTTTAATAAAACTGTTGTAGCAATCCATGAATATATCATGGGCAATAATGTTTCGTCATTTGATATACGCATCGTTGATAATTCTGCGCAGGTAGTAGAGTTTGATATGAGAATTTATGATGATGGGAGTCATAGTGTAAACCGTGAAAAAGTATTTATATATGACATGGCGTTAATGTTTAACGAACATACCGCCACTAGGCACCCACGTCTATTAATACACGACAATATTTTTGACGTAGACCAGGATACGCTTGTTCAAAGTTTAAATTATTTGCAAGGTCAAGAAGAGCAACAATGTAACTTTCAATATATACTAACATTAAACCACGATAAAATCGAAGGCGAAGAGAAAGAGAACAGAATTAAACTTGATATTAAACGACATGTCAGAGCCTCTTTTACGAAAGAAAAACGTTTTCTGAATCAGCATTATCAAGAATTGTAGCTTATTTTTCTGATATGTTATTGCCTTGACATTGTCACTACACATATGATACATTAGCAACATGGCAAAAACAAAAGAAGAATTTCTACAGATACGAATCACGAAAGACGAGAAGACAAGAATCAAGAAAGAAGCGCAGAAGAACGGCTTCGACAGTATTTCAGCTTATGTATTGTGGTTGTGTAGAAACGCTGGCAAGGGTAAGAAATAATATTATTGATTCAAGATTTTATATTTGTCTGAGTCTCCTGTATGCGGCTTTCCTCGTGGCTTGGTATTCTATCAGCCATAAATTTTCTTTATTTTATCCATTAAAGTATCAGATATTTTGTAATCAGCGTTTGAAATATGCTTTAGCGCAAGATATGGTTTGCATTTATCTCTCTCCTCTGTTATGCCAATTTCTTCTTCAATATCATTAACAAAAATCACAGATTCTCCAATAGATTTATCTATCGTGCCTTCGATGTCTTTAGAGCTCTTATCTGCGTTATCAATTGCTTGTTTGTCTTTGCCTGCTTGAGTATCTTTATCATAAACCGCTATATATGGTAACTTGAAATTATTAAGAAGGTGCATATATATTTTTATATTATCTTTGCCACCACAATCAATAACAGTATATTCATACTTAAAAATGGCTAATTTCTTCGCCAAAAACGGTATAACCGTTTTATCAGTTGGGCCTTCAACCAAAATTACTTTTTCAGAGAAAAATAATTCGCCACGGTCTGGATTAATCCAATACGCCATATTGAAATTCTTTCTGTCATCATCTAGTGAGAATAACTCGCCGGTATATTGAAGTTTCCTTGTCCCTTCTTGGATATCATTTTTATAAATTTTGCATATAGATTTGTACATTTCCAAGTCTATAAATGAGCTGGAATGCGTTGACAGTATAACTTGATTATTTAATGTCGAAAGTTCTTTAAGAGATGCGTATAGTTCTCGTTGCGCTTGCGGATGCAGATAAAGCTCCGGCTCTTCGAAAATATAGAAGTTTGACTCCGAAGCTTTTCTAGAGCTTTTAACCTCTTCTTTTACGCCTTCTTTAGCCGCTTCTTCTTGCTTCTTTTTTATTTCTTTTGAGACCTTCGCCCATGCTTTAATAAGCGCAAAGATAAGCGCACGTTGTAAGCCATGTCCTTTTCTTGCGACATCAGTCGCCACGCCATCATCAATCCATACAGACGTGCCCACTCTCAAAACTTCATCAATATCAGGTGGCGTTATTTCGATGTTGATAGTAGTGCGCCACTTTTGTAGTTCTTTTTCGATTATAGTTTCTAGTTCTGTTATTTGTTCCGGTCGGTTTGCATTGACAGAGCCATCCGAAATATTTTTATTTAGATTTCTGGTAAGCTCTTCTATCTTAACCTTTGCGTCAATGTATTGTTGATTCTCTACGGACATTTCATTAATGACATTCGAAAGCAATTGATTAAATATCGATTTGCCTTTTATATTAAATTCTTCACTTGCGTTTTTAACGGCGGGGATAAAAAAGACGTTGCCAAAAATGCCTTGGGCAACGCTCTTTAATCCTAGAAAATTTGTAGTCTCTAGTTCGTAATTAAAACGAATTTTGCCTTTATTTGCTTCTATATACTTTACCTGCGCTTCTCTTGCGATATCTTTTGTAATTCTTCCGGACGCAGGAATATAATCTTTAAGTGGGGTAGCCTCAATTGTCTCTCGCTTTGTAAAATCACCTGCATTTTCTTCCTTTAGCCAATTGTCTGAAGATATTTCACAATAGCCATGATATTCAAAATTACTTCCTTTTGATATTTGTTTTCGTATTTTAATACATTTGTCGCTAGTAACATATTTTTGAAATTGGTTCTTATCATGCTCGTCCAAATCTTTAAATATTATCTCAACATATAATTCATCCGTGCCTTTCTTAAAATCTAATTCTGTGCATCCAATTTCACCAAAAAAGAATAAGAGTGCCGACAATATGTTTGATTTGCCATGATTGTTTTGTCCTATAAAAATCATTATATCTTGGAAGTCTATGTCAATGTCTTTTATCGACCGCCAGTTATGAATCTTTATGTTTTTGACTTTCATATTTATGTATGTTACTCCTGAAAATTGGTCTGGTCAAGCGCTTTTAAGCTGTGTCTATCCTGTGACTACCTAGTGACTATAGTACGTCAAAATGCGTCGCAATTCATCGTAATACATAAAAAATAAAGAGATACTCAGTTATGAGTATCTCTTTTATCCACAATGACTTCCGCTTTAAAAAATGGCGGGGACGACGGGGCTCGAACCCGCGACCTTCAGATCGACAATCTGACGTTCTAAACCAAGCTGAACTACGTCCCCAAATTTCGCTTCGCGAAATTTGATCCTGAAGCGCCGTTAAATGATGCGACGAATAGAAGCATCATAGGCGCTGAAGGACCTTAAATATTTTTACCTATCAAATCTAATTTCTCTTTACGTGTAAACCCTTGAATTTCTAATTCTCTCTTCCGGGCCAGAGATCTTGTCCCGCAAGCTTCTTTATATATTAATTCTACCGGATATCTGTATTTGGTAAATCTACAACCTTGGCCCTTATTATGTTCGGCGACTCTTTTTTCTACGTCGTTAGACATGCCCGTGTATAATTTACCGTCTCTACACCGAACAATATATACAGCCCATGGTTTATCTGTCATGCTAAGGTCCCTCGTCGGCTACAATCCTCCTTTTCGTCGGATCGTTTACGCCGCCGCAGGATCAGACCCGCCTTCGGCGGGTCTGGTGGGCGGTATAGGACTCGAACCTATGGCCTTCTGAATGTAAGTCAGACGCGCTACCAACTGCGCCAACCGCCCATTACCGCTCCAAACAGGGGCCCTATATTATCACAAAACAATTTTTATGTCAACTTCTTATACGGCCGCTAATTTGTCCAATAAGCCGAGCGTAAATGCCATTATGAAAAGCGCGACGGTTTCTATTATGCCCAAAACAATAATATACTGGCCAAAGCCCTTGCCCGTCTCTCCCATCGCGTCTGAGGCAACAGCGCCCGCTTTGCCCTGCCACACCGCTGAAAGGCCCATCCCTATGCCGCACAATATGCCTACGCCCCACATATATTGTCCTTTGAGCGCAAGTTCGGCCATTTTATTCATTACTATCATTCCGTAAACAGTCTGCGTAAGCGGCGCCCCGACGAATGCGATAAGCGCAAATGATGCCGGCTTATTCTGTGCAAAACTTTTTTTCCATGCGCCTATAGCCGCCATTCCTGCCGCTCCCGCGCCCCACGCCGAACCCATAGCCGAAAAGGCGAGCACCGCCCCAAGACCAAGATCCTTTAACTGTATCAATAATGAATTATCCATAATCCTGTCCTTTCATTTTAAATATTATTACATCAATTTTTTAACGGCTTATACGGAAACCCTGTCCATTTAATATCAAGATGATTGCAGAATTCAAGGACATTCAGCCTTACGCCGTGGACTAAAACCGCGATCGGCCCAAGTATGACATTCAGCGCCTGTCCTATAAAAATAATAAAACCCGCCAGTATCGCCGTAAAGATATTTCCGCGGCCCACATCCATGGCCATACTGTTAAAAGCGTCTGCTATCGCCACGCCGGCCAGGCCAACGGCAAAAAGACGTATATATGAGACAACGTCGGTAAAGCTGTTAACGATATTCAGTAATAGAGCGCCAAAGCCTCTGCCCACGCCTTTAAGAATATTTTTATCCGGGCTTGTAAAAAAGAGCACAAGAACAGACCCTGAAATAAATAGCCATTTAGCGAACGCAGGGAATGCCGCACCGAGAATCAGCATCTTCGCGAGAAAAAAACCTCCCCAAAGTATGACGATCCATCCTGCATCGGCAAGCGCGGCTGCCGACGGAAATTTAAGAATTGCACGCCATAAATGCGCTATTGTAAGATGCGTTGCCCCCAGAAAAAAGCAGAATGCCTGCACGGTTCTGTCGTCCCTGAGTGCCGGGACCAGCGGCTTTATATAACCCGAAAGCCACGCCTGGCCGAAAAATGTAGCCGTTAGAATTCCCCAAAGAATAGCGAACGAGCTTAACGCATAAAAAAGCGCGAATATTGACTTGTTTTTTACTTTCTTCCCCAGTTTTATCTGGGCAAACGCGGTCAGTGCGACGAAGATAAGCCCTACCCCCGCGTCTCCGATAAGCATCCCGAAGAATATCGAAAAGAAAATAAGAAACCAAAAACTTATGTCCAGCTCCTCATATCCCGGCGTTGATTCCATCAGCTTAAATACGGGGGCAATGATTGAAACCCAGCGCGGATTGCACAGAAGAGTGGGAACCGCGTCTTCCGGCTTCGGTGCGGTCAAGAGCAAAGCCCACTTCTCTTTTTGTGCCGCTTCCCGTATGCGCTCTACTTCATCATAAGGGATATATCCCGTAACATAAGCAAGGGTATCTTCTTCACCCATTCCTTTTAAAACCTTATTAAAGTCCAGTTCTTTTTCCAGTGATCTTTTTATGCGCAGCAGACTTTCACTATGGCAAACATGTTTTCCGATAACTTCTTTTATAAACGCCGCGACTTTTTCGCTTTCCGAAAGCTTCGAGCGCATCTCTTCAAGGCCCATTTTCGGGACAGTTATTTCATTAAACGGTATCTCTGTTCTCTTCCGCGAT